>SKSR01000057.1 GCA_007122885.1 Gemmatimonadota bacterium | reverse complement strand
GGCCACGGCAGAGGGGCGGTCCCGGTCGAAGATGACGTTGGCGTACGGGATCCGGAGGGCGTGAGCCTCCACGAGCTCGTCTCCGTCCCGGAGCACGCCGCACCGTTGGAGGTCGCGGATCACCACCGGAACGAGCTCGGAAGCTTCCTGCCGGAGGGGCTTGTATTTCTCGGAGAAGTAGACCTCGGCCTGGATGCTGCCGTGCCCCGGCGGAGTGTTGCGGGGAGACAGCATGTGAGGGTAGCTCACCCGGGCGAAGGAGATGTCCGGGTCGTAGAAGTAGTTCACGTGGACGTCGGAGAGATCCTCCCGGGCCACCCCCAGGTTCACCACCACACAGGTGGTGCAGGCCAGGCGCCGGGACGCCTCCGCCACGTCGTCGGGCACGCCCTCGATCATAGGGACGAGCTCGGGCAGGGGCAGTGACGAGACGATCCGCTCGGCAGCTACCGCACTCCCGTCCGCGAAGCGGACCAGGCCTCGAGCGGGATCCACGGCGACGACCCGTCGCCCCGTCCTCAGCTCCGCCAGATCCGGGAAGCGGCTCAGGTAGGAGGCGAAACCACCCTCCGTCGGATACCGGCACTCCCGGACGTAGTGGACGTCCGGAGTGTCCCGGACCAGGGTGCCGAAGAGTACCTCGTCCGGGTCGGGCTGGTAGAGCCGGGGACCCAACCAGTCCGTGGTCATCTCCTCGGCGTCGGCCGTGTGGTACTTCTTCCCGTAGACCATGGGGAAGTTTTCGGCGAAGGTCCGTCCGTAGCTGGCTCGGAGCCAATCGGCGAACGTCTCCATGGAGGCGGGATCCGCAGGGCTGTGGTACGCGGCGAAGTAGTCCTTGAGGACCTCGATCACGAGATCCCGGGGGAGTCCGTTCAGGTTGGTCTGGACCGGGTGCTTGATCCAACGCCCCTTCCAATAGTTGTTGAACTCCACCTCCAGGGCCTCGTACTCGTGCCCCACCGCCTCGGCGAAGATCTCCTGGACCTCCGAGTCGTTGGTGAAGGAAATGTGGGGCCCTTCGTCGAAGGTGAATCCGGCCTTCGTCGTGTAGCTCGCGGTGTGGCCCCCGTGGGACGGTCGCTGCTCGAAGACCACGGGACGGACACCCTCGCCTTGGAGGCGGTGCGCAGCCCCGTATCCCGCCATCCCAGCGCCCAGGATCGCCACCTCCAGGTTCGATTCCGGGGGACCTTCGTTCCCCCGGGGAGCCTCGGTCCCTATCGCCTGCCGCACTCGGCCCGGCCCCTTCACGAAACCACCACTGCGCGGCTGGTCTGGAAGTTTGGATGACGCCGGTCTTTCAGGGACATCACCCGGGGAGGAATGGGCCACTCGATCCGAAACGCCGGATCATCCCAACGAACTCCCCGCTCCGCCTCGGGAGCGTAGACCTCGTCGGTGAGGTAGAAGGCCTCCGTCCGGTGCTGGAGGGTGACGAACCCGTGGGCGCACCCTTTGGGCACGTACATCATCCTCCGGTTGGTGCTGGAGAGCTCGGCTCCGTAGCTACGCCCGAAGGTGGGGGAGTCCTTCCGAAGGTCCAGAACCACGTCGTAGAGCTTCCCCCGGATGCACCGGACCAGTTTCGTTTCCGCGTAGGGAGGGAGCTGGTAGTGCATGCCCCTCAGCGTGGCCGCGGCCTCGCTTCCTGACTCGTTGCACTGGACCAGATCGGTGGTGAGGCCTCGTTCCCGGAACTGCTCGCGACAGTACGTCCGGGCGAAGAAGCCCCGCTCGTCGGTGCGGGCCTCGGGCTCGATGAGGTAGGCCCCGTGGATGGGGAGCTCGTGGAAGATCATGGGGTCGACAACTCCGGATTCTGTGGAAACGACTGCGGGCGGGAAGGTGAAGAGCAAGTTGGATGCCGCCGTCGCCCTTTCCGACTCTTCGTCGGGCGGAAGGCTCCAGGGGACGGCGGCCGACGTCAATTCACGAAACCCCTTCCCCACCAGCTCCTCAACACCTGTGGATCACATCCAACGCGGAAGCGAGGGCACCGGTCGCAGGTGATCCGGGCCCTCCTACCGTGAACTCCAACCGTCCGGGCTCATCCCTCGGCGCCCGGGCCGGGCTCACCGTATGCCTCGCGGAAGCGGCCTATGGCACGGAAGGTGCTCTATTCCATGGCCGGCACGCCCGCGGGGGCTCGGGTCCCTGGACCGGGAAGAGGTACAAGTCGAACGCGTGAACCCTAAGGAACCCATGTCAGAGCTGGCCATACGTGCGGAGGAGATCTCGAAGCGTTACCGGATCGGAAGCCGGGACGAGGACAATGACACGCTGACCGGGGCGGCCCTCTCCGCCCTCAGTCAACCTCTCAAGAACCTGAAGAGGCTTTCCCGTCTGTCCACGTTCCGGGAGGGAGACGGGGAGGAGGATGTCATCTGGGCGGTCCGGGACGTTTCCTTCGACGTGTCCGTCGGGGAGGTGGTTGGGGTGATCGGGGGAAACGGGGCCGGAAAGTCGACGCTACTCAAGCTCCTCACCCGAATCACGAAACCCACCTCCGGACAGGCCACCATACGGGGCCACGTATCCAGCCTCTTGGAGGTGGGGACGGGCTTCCACCCCGAGCTCACGGGGAGGGAGAACGTCTACCTGAACGGGGCAGTCCTCGGGATGAAGGGGAAGGAGATCCGGGAGAAGTTCGACGCCATCGTGGACTTTTCGGGAGTGGAACGGTTCATCGACACACCGGTGAAGCGCTATTCCACGGGGATGAAGGTGCGGCTCGCCTTTTCGGTGGCGGCCCACCTGGACCCAGACGTTCTCCTGGTGGACGAGGTCCTCTCGGTGGGCGACACCGCCTTTCAGAGGAAGTGCCTGGGGAAGATGGACGAGGTGGCCCACCGGGGTCGGACCGTCCTTTTCGTCTCCCACAACCTGGCGGCCGTCACCCGCCTGTGCGACCGGATCCTCCTCCTGGAGAATGGTCGGCTCGTGATGGACGGGCCGTCGGACAAGGTCATGGGGCGCTACCTCCAGTCGGACGCGGCCGGGATGGCACGGCATGAGTGGCCGGACCCGGCTACGGCCCCGGGGGGCGAGTACGCCCGCCTCCGGGCCATGTGGGCCACGAACTCCAACGGCCGGATTTCCGACACAATGGACATCCGAGAGCCGGTGCGTCTGGAGATGGAGTTCGAGGCTCTCCGGGCCGGAACCGTTCTCTATCCCCAGTTCGTGCTATGGAACGCCGAAGCGGACGTGGCCGCCTTCACCACGATGGACACAGACCCCGAATGGTGGGAGAGGCCCCGCCCTGCGGGCCGGTACCGGGTGAGCGCGACGGTTCCCGGCAACCTCTTGTCGGAGGGCCTCTACCGGATCGTGGCCCGCATCAAGTCCCAGGCCACTTCGAAGGAGTTCAGCGAGGACGCGGCCAGCTTCCTGGTGATGGACCCGGCGGACGGGACCACCGTCCGTGGGCCATGGAAGGGCTCCTTACCCGGGGTCCTCCGCCCGAGGGTCGAGTGGAGCACGGAGTACTCACCGATCCACGAAGAATCCACCACCACTCTCGTGAGGTGAGAGGAGGTGAGCATGGAGAACGGGATGAACAGGCCGCTACGGCTCGCCGTGGTAGGGTGTGGGCGTGCCAGCGAGCGGCTTCACATGCCGGCACAGGCCGCTTCGCCCGACTTCAGCACCACGATCCTGGTGGATCGGGAGCGCCGTCACGCCACCGCCCTGGCGGACCGCTTCGACGTGCCGGAGGTCTCCACGGACTTCCACGATGTCGTGGGGGCGGCGGATGCGGCGATCGTGGCCGTACCCAACCACCTCCACGGCGCCATCGGCCAATACCTCCTGGAGCATGGCGTCCACGTCCTCGTGGAGAAGCCCATGGCCCTGACTGTCCGGGAATGCGACGGAATGATCGCTGCCGCCGAATCCTCGGGTGCCACCCTCTTCGTCGGGCTCATCCGTCGTTCCTACCCCACCTTTCGGTTCGTGAAGGGACTGCTGGACCGGGGCATTCTGGGGAGGGTCCGCGACTTCGACTTCCAGGAAGGAGCCGTGTACGGCTGGCGGTCGGCTTCCAGCGGAAATCTTCGGAAGGAGTCGGGGGGCGGGGTCCTCACCGATATCGGAAGCCACCTCCTCGATACCTTGACCTGGTGGCTAGGGGACGCCCGGGTGCTGGAGTACCGGGATGACGCCCGAGGGGGCGTGGAAGCGGAGTGCAGGATCCACCTGGCACTGCCCGACGGGGCCACCGGCGTCGTGAGGTTGAGCCGGCTCCGTCCGCTCCGGAACACGTATCGGATCCAGACCGAGTACGCTGAGGTCGAGGTGGATGCGGGCGTGGGCGGCAACATCCGGTTGAGCATGTCGGAAGGCGCCCCGGCCCTGGACGGACGGGTGTCGGGACCCCAGGGAAACCCGGGCCTGTCGGAGCTCTTCAACGAGCAGCTCGCGGACTTCGCCCACTCGATCCGAACGGGGCGCACGCCGGCGACCTCGGGTCGGGAAGGGCGCCGGGCCATCGCACTGATCGAGGCATGTCGTAAGACCCGGGAAAACCTCCCGGAGCCGTGGGCCGCGGATGAGGCGGAGGGGCTCCATGTCGTCTGAGCTCTCCGGAAGAAAGGTACTCGTCACCGGTGCGACGGGCTTCATCGGGGGTCGGCTTGTGGAAAAGCTCGTCCTGGATACGGGAGCACAGGTTCGGGCGTTCGTGACGGGGTACGCCCGGGCGGTCCGGATCGCCCGGTTCGATGTGGAGCTGGCCACGGGCGACCTCACCAGCCCGGAGGATGTGCGAGCGGCCGTTCGAGGCTGCGATGTCGTCTTCCACTGCGCCTATGGGAGTCGAGGAGACGCCGCGAGCCAACGCCGCGTGAACGTGGAGGGGACCCGGCATGTTCTGGAAGCGAGCCGTGACGAGGGCGTGGATCGGGTCGTCCATGTGAGCACCGTCGCCGTGTACGGAAACCCCGGGGACGGGGATCTCGATGAAACCGCCCCCCGGGAGTACTCGGGCGACGTGTACGCCGATAGCAAGCGGGATGCCGAGGAGGTCGTCGAAGCCTACGCCCGGGAGGGCGTCCCGGCGGTGATCATACAGCCCACCGTGGTCTACGGTCCCTTCGGACCCGCGTGGACCCAGCGGGTGATCGAGCGGCTACGCTCTCGTCGGGTCATCCTCGTGGACGAGGGCCAGGGCCTCTGCAACGCCGTCTACGTGGACGACGTGGTCGATGCCATGCTCCTGGCGGCCACACGCCCGGGGGTCGAAGGGGAGGCCTTCTTGATCTCCGGAGCTGAGCCCACGACCTGGAGGGACTTCTACCGCGCCTACGAGGAAATGCTCGGGGAGACGAGCACTGTGTCCATGTCCTGGGCCGAAGCGAGGGCCCATGCGGCCAAGGGAAAGGGACAGGGGGGAAGCTGGACGGACGTCTTCCGGACCCTCGTGGGTCAACCGGACCTGAGGCGGGCGGTACGGCAGGCGCCGGGTGGGGCGGCGTTGGGAGGGATAGGAAGGCGCATTGTCTCCGGGCTCCGCGCCCGCCCTTCGAACGGGGACACCACCGGCCGGGCCACGTCGGAGGGAGCGAAGGATGCGGGGAACGGAGGAAAGCGGCCGGTTCAGCGGATCGATTCTCGGCAGGCTGATCTGTTTCGAGCCCGAACCCGGGTTCGCATAGACAAGGCCAAGCTGGTCCTCGGGTACGAGCCGCAGTTCGACCTGAAGCGTGGAATGGCCCGGACCGAGGCCTGGGCCCGATGGGCGAAGCTACTGGACGGCGGTGAATCGTGACCGATTCGACAACGAACAAGCTGAGTGTCGTCGTCGCCTGCTACAACGCAGAGGCGACCATCGAGGCACAGCTCGCCGCGCTGGCCCGCCAGGAGTGCGAAAGGCCTTGGGAGGTCATCGTGGCGGACAACGGCTCCACCGATGGGTCGATGGAGAAGGTGCGCACCTATCAGGAGGTCATCCCCGAACTGAAGATCGTGGACGCGTCCACAAGGCGCGGGCCGGCCCACGCGCGAAACGTCGGGGCCAGGGCCGCCTCGGGTGACGCGCTCCTCTTCTGTGACGCCGACGACGAGGTTGCACCCGAATGGGTCGCGGCCCTGGGGGACGCCCTGGACGAGCATGATTTCGTAGCCTCCAGGATGGACTCGGAGAAGCTCTCCACGCCCCGTTCCTTGGAGGCGAAGGGCAACAGGCGGCAACAGGACGGGCTGATCCAGTACACCTACGTGCCGTACCTCCCCTTCGCGGGGGCATGTGGCCTGGGAATCAGGCGCGCGGTCCATGAAGCCGTAGGTGGATTCGACGAAGAAATGCGCTATCTGGAGGATTGCGACTACTGCTGGCGGGTTCAACTCACCGGTGTGAAGCTCCACTTCGTCCCCGAGGCGCTCGTTCACATTCGGCATCGAGACATCGGACCCGGGTGGTACCGGCAAGCGCAAAACTGGGGAGAGTACAACGTGCACCTCCTGAAGCGGTATCAAACCCGAGGGATGCCGAAGCCGAGCTGGAAGGATGGCTGGCGACTGTGGAAGCGGCTCATCAAGCGGGTTCCGGACCTGCACCGCCAGTCCACCCGGGACAAGTGGCTGTGGTCCTTCGGCTATCGGGTCGGCCATCTGAGGGGAAGCCTGAAGCACCGGTTCTTCGCGCCTTGAGCACCCCCGAGCACGAGGATTGACTCCGTCGAGGCAGATGCAAGGACTATGGTTCAGAAGTTGATGAGACGGCTCACCACCGCCCTCGGCATCCGCCTGGAGCGGGCCGGCCGCGACATCGCGCGGAAGAGTATGCCGAGGTTCGGAAACAACCCCAAGAACCTCACCATTCAACTCCCGAGGCGGATCCAGAATCCGGAAAGGATGGTCATCGGCGACGATGTGAGTCTGGGACCGAACTGCGTACTGAGCGCGAACACGCGATATCCCGGGAGTTGGATGCGCCACCCGGAGGGCAGACATGTGGACCAGACGTTCGAGCCAGAGTTGACCATCGGGGATCGGGTGACGGCCAGCGCGGCGCTGCAGGTCTTCACCCTGGGAGAGATCACCATCGGAAATGACGTGATGTTCGCCTCGAACATCTTCATCTGCGACAGCCTCCACGGCTATGCCAACGGGGAAGAGCCTTACAAATACCAGGGCATGACGCCTCCCGAACCGATCCGTATCGGGGAGGGGTGCTGGATCGGGCAAAACGTGGTGATCCTGCCCGGCGTCACCATCGGCGCCTTTTCCATCGTGGGCGCCAACAGTGTGGTAACCAAGGACATCCCTCCACAGAGCATCGCCATGGGGGCCCCGGCCCAGGTGACGAAACGTTGGAACAACGAGGCCAAGGGCTGGCAGAGAACGGAGATCCACCCGGATTCCGGACCTCCTCTTCCGGCCCATTCGGCCTCGGAGCGGGCCATTGCCGGCGAGGACGACCTCGATGGGAAATGAGACCAACGGTGCGACTCCCCCCCCGCTCCGGCTCCTGAGCAAGGCGAAGCGGACGGGCCGGCGCATGACCACAGCGTGGCAAAGGAAGGCGCGTCGTAGACGCATCGAGTTGAGCACCTGGCTCCGGTGCGGTCGCCACCACCTGGCCGAGATTGACCCGTTCCGGCTCATCTGGATGGATCCGTGGGAGCCGGAGCGTCTGATGGATTACGGTAGTGAGGAGTACTTGCGGGAGGTTCGGGATGTGCGGGACGGAGATTGGGATCTGGGCCGTCCGAGGCTAGAGGATGACGGGCAGTACACCTCGCTCTTGTCCCACCTGCGGGACGGGGTCCCATGGAAGGCGACCCCGTTCGTGCAGGAAGTACTCCGGCGCGTCGCAAGGGGCCAACGGTTCTGGCACGGGTGCACCACCCCGGAGGAGGTCGAGGAGCGGTGCGCCATGATAGATGACCTTTTCCGCACCATCCAGCGGGACGGGTATCGAACCCAGCGTGACCTGATCGCGGACGGCTCTTCCTTCGCACGGCGTGCGCGGCCACCGGAGTTCGAAGAGATCGTCGTGAACGTGGACCGGAACGGAGCGTTCATCTTCGTGGATGGGATCCACCGGCTCGTGATCGCGAGAACCCTACATATCAAGAAGGTTCCGGCCAGCGTCCTCATCAGACATCGACAGTGGCAGGAGCACCGGGACTCGATCGTCCAGGATCCCCATCGGGTAGGAGGGGCCTCGCTGGACCACCCCGATCTGAGCTACCTCGTCTCCGATGACCGGCTGGGGCCCCGAATCGGTGCGGGCGGGGTCCGGAGCGACGGACCGTGAAAGGGGGACCGAGGATGATCGGCGCCAACGGCGGTCGGGTGAAGAGGAGGGTGCGAAAGGTTTGGTCCCGGGCGAAGGGTGCCACCCTCCGGAAGCTCGGACAAACCCCCCTCGGCACGATCACGCAGGTGGAAACGGACGTTGCCGCCGCCGCGCTCACCTTCGACGGAGGCCCCGACGAGCGGTGGACGCCCCAGGTGCTCGATATCCTGGAGGGAAACGGCGCTCGGGCCACGTTCTTCGTCACGGGGTACTACGTGGAGAAGTACCCCTCGATCATGAGGAGGATGGTGGACGCTGGGCACACGGTGGGTAACCATAGCTGGGACCACCCGTCATTTCCCCTCATCTCTGGGCGGGAACGGCGCGAGCAGATCAGGAGGTGCGAGGAGGCGCTGGACCCATACCAGGGGGGGATGAAGCTGTTCAGGCCTCCGTATCTGGATCAGGACCTGGGCTCCCGGCTGGATGCAGCGCGATGTGGGTATCGGGTGATCTCATCGAGCCTTCACGCCCGGGACTGGGAGGACCGGAGCGCGGACTTCATGCTGGAGAGCCTCAGCAATGGTCTCACGCCCGGCAGCATCATCCTCCTGCACGACGCGGTGTGCGATCAGCGGTACCGGAGCCGGAAGGAGATGCTGATGATGCTCCAAGCCTTCCTGGCCCAATGGTCGGACGCCTACGAATTCGTCACCGTGCCCGAGCTGATGAACCTCGGTCGGCCGATCAGACGGCCGGGCCTGAAGAAGCCCAACCACGAACGCTTCGCCACATATGAGAAGGATTTCTACTGAGCGCCGGGAATGGAACCAGTTCCCCGCTGTGACGGAAAGCTCAGTACCCGATGGCATGGAGTCAGACCGATGACATTCCCTCACCCCACCCTGCTCCTTTCGACGGCGCTGCTGGCGATCACCCTGGCCTGCGACGTAACGAGCGTCGATCAACGTGAAGTGGAGGCGAGTGATCCGAACCACGCCCCCCGGACCGGAACCTTGTGGGCCCCCTACCTGGAGTGGAACGTCACCAACCCGTCCTTCGATGGT
>SKSR01000061.1 GCA_007122885.1 Gemmatimonadota bacterium | reverse complement strand
CGCTCCAGCAAGGCGCGACGACGAGGCATAGCAGCGCTACGTCGAGGAGGAGCAACACAGCTGGAGCGGATGCAGCGGCGCTCAAATGCCACGGGACTTCTGCGACACTACACTAGGACCGGGGAACCAACCCGATCCCCACCGTCACCTCGGTGCCGTCGGGGGGCAGGTCGGATGCCGGAGCGAACCGGGTGGCCTCCCGGACGTGGTCCCGGATGGAGTAGCGGTTGTTGGAGATGACTCCGCCGGGACAACTGAAGAGGCAGACGATGCACCCGGAGTCCCACTCGTGGTCGTGCTCTTCGTTTCCCCCGAAACGGAAGTCCACCCCCTGGCCGCCTGGGTCCTCCACGAGCTGGGAGAGATCCCGGGGCCCCGGCCATCCCTCCCACTCCACCGTGACGGAAATGGGCGAACCCTCCACCCGCCGGTCCGGCGCCGGAACCAAGGGGACTCGCCGCAGGGTCCAGGCGGACATGGGAACACCGCCCCCGTCCCGGGCGCCGAGGGCCCGGAGCTCCCGGGCCACTTCGTCGTCCGGATAGGGGGTGGTGAGGAGCGCCTTCCCAGCGGCGCTCCCCCCTTCGTGGACCAGTGCGTGGTACCGGGCGTCGGGGCCCGACGAAGCGGCGAACGCCCCCGCCTGGAGCCTGGCCGGAAAGCGAATGAGTCCACCGGGCGTCGGACGAATCGCCTCCCGAGTCGGCACCCCGGGGTCGAGGCCGCCCATGCCCATGAGGGCCAAGAAGGCGCCTCCACTGCGGAGGAAAGCTCGACGGTTCATGGGTTTCCCGATAGTTCCCGGCCACAGGTGAGAGTGGAGAGCCGTTACACGATCCGTCCTCTCCCTCCTCGTACCGGGCTCGCCCGGCGGGGTGCCTCCGAGTTGCACCGGCGGGGTACCTCCGGGTTGCATCCCCTCCGGAATCGCTTGAGCTTCATACGGTACGCTGGATGGACCGGCGTGCGGAGACGGCGGGCCGAAGAGACACGCGTACCCATGAGCCTTCGGCGCCGCGGATCGAGATACGGAACGAGGACACGGGAGCCGCGCGATGGCCGAGGGCGGAGTCAAGACCGAAGAGAAGAAGCAGCATTTCGACGATATTTACGTAGCCGAGACGCCGGTTCCCTTCAAGGAGCGGATCCTGGATGAGCTCGAGTACATCTCGGACGACTTCAACCGTTCGGAGTTCGACCGACTGATCCTCCCGTGGACCGAGCACCAGGCCTCCCAGGGTCGCACGCTCAACTTCGTGGATCTGGCCGCGTGCTTCGGAAACACCACAATGGCGACCCTCTACGGGATGGACTACGAGGCGATCCGTCGCAACTGGCGGGACCGGGAGACGTGCTACTCCATCGATGGCCAGCGGCGCTTCCCGGCCCGGAGCACCGGGATCGACATCTCGGCCAGTGCCATGGCATACGGTGAGAAGGCCGGGATCTTCGATGAAACGGTGGTCGCCGACCTGAATGCTCCCACCAAGGAACAGGACCGGGCCGTGGACGCGGCCCTCTCGCAGGCCCACATCGTGATTTCCACCGCGGCCCTGGTCTACTTGCAACCGGAAACCGTGGACAAGCTCGTAGCCGCGTTCGCCCGGGGGAGAGGGGAAGGCTACATGCTGGTGAACTTTCTCAACCCCTTCGCCTTGGAGAAGGCCGACGCCACGAAGCGAACGCTCCTGGAGCACTTGGAGTTCGTGGGGAGCCGGGCGTCCCGCCACCGGCGTCTGTCGGCCCTGGAGCAGGAGAACTACCCCGGAGAGGAGTGGTCCCTGCTCGAGATCTGGGTCCTGCGGCGCCCGGACCGGTGAACTCCGGCCAGGGTGGCACTCCCTGAGAGAGGACCGCTCAGATGGAGTTCCGGGATCTCCTCTCCATGTAGGTGTCCAGGCTGAAGCGGCCGGGGCCGGTGAAGAAGAAGTAGGCGGCCAGGGGTGTGTAGATCATGAGCATGTGGCGAGGAAGCAGATTGCCCGCGTCGAGCCAGGCCACCAGGATGCTCAGGAAGATCAGGGTGGAGACCCCGGCCGTTATCCGGTTGAATACCCCGAGGATGAGGAGGGCTCCGAAGACGAGCTCCAACCAGGGGAGGGCGTAGCCGTAAGGCGCCGCGATCAGGGTGGGGAGCCAGTCCGGGTTGTTGTTCTGGAAGAAGTCGCTCTGGTAGAAGGTCCCTGGCCCTCCTGTCCAGTCCTCGACAACCTTGCCCCACCCCTGGTGGAACAGGAACCATCCGAGGGTCACCCGGGCCAGGAGCTTCGCCACCTCCGCCCCTATGGACCCGTGCTGACCGTAGACCACGGTCGATCCCGCGGTGCCCCCTCCGATTCCATTCATCCCTGGCTCCTTGAGTTCGAGGACCGGGTCCGGATCGCAGCGGACGGGAGCTCGCCGACGAATCGAACCGCCGCCCACAATGCCCTGCCCGGGGCCTTTCTGCAAGCGGACCACCTTCCTGCGCTCAACGGGGCCGCCTCTCGCCGGCGGATTGAGATCCCTCCCCCCCCAACCGAAGCCGGAGGAGGTGGAGGTGCTTCTGAAGCTGCTCCAGATCGTGCTCGAGCAACCGGATCTCGTCGTCGGCGGAGAGGCCCTCTTCGGCTTCCCGGGCCCGGGCCAGCTCGGCCCGCTCCCGGGCGTTCCGCTCCTCGTCCATGGCGTTGATGATCACCCCGATGACCAGATTCAGGACGATGATCGTCCCCACCAGGATGAAGGAGATGAAGTAGATCCCGGCGGCCACGGGCTGGGCGGCCGGATCCGGGCCGACGACCGGGTCCCCGGGTGCGGGATGGACATGGGTGCCGAAGAACTGCGGATAGAAGATGTCGTCCCAGTTGTCCAGGGTCAGGATCTGAAAAAGAGTGAGGAGGCTCGCTCCCAGAGTTCCGAAGTGGAAGGGATCGTTGGCCTGAAAGAGGAAGACGCCGATGACCCCGTAGACGTAAAGGAGGAGGGCGAGGAGGGCGGCTACATATCCCATGGAAGGGAGCCCCTTGAGTAGGGTGCTCACCAGAAGCTGGAGGCGGGGGACCACGCTCACCAGGCGGAGGGCTCGAAGGACCCGGGCCATGCGGAGGACGGCTGCGTACGGACCCGTGGCAGGCACAAAGCACAGAACCACGATGGTGAAATCGAAGACGTTCCACGGATCCTGAAAGTAACGGTAGAACCGCCGCCCCCGGGCGCCCATCTTCATGGCCGCTTCCAGAGCGAAGGCGTAGATGATGACCCGATCCGCCACGAAGAGGAACTCCCCGTAGCGGTCTACTACCGTCGGGCTCGTCTCCAGGCCCACGACGACGGCCGCCAGGCCGATGAGGGCGAGGATCGTCCGCTCGAAGAGGTTGGACTCGGTGATCCGTGTGAGCTCGCGCTTGATCATGGTTCGAGAAGGGATTCGCGAAAGAGTTGGCAGAGTGTGCGGAACCGGAAAATCGGCGCCGATCCTCGCGAAAATCGGTGAGAAGGGCAATCCCGGATTCGGTCGTCGTCGATGGGGACGGCCCCGGCGGGTTCGGCGCTCGTTTTCTTGCCTTCCCGACGTCCACGGTGCATCGTAGCCGATCGTCGTCCCGGGTCCCCGGTGTGACTTCCCGGGAGCTATACGCCCCACGCAGCGCACGAGGAGGAGGGAGATGAGCTTGGTCCGGAAGATGCTGGCCCTGGCGGTGATGGTGTCCTTCGCTGGGTGCGGAGCGCCCGATGCGCCACCCTCCTCCGCGCAAGCTGAGGCGGCGGCCGCGGAACGTCCGGGAGTCGTGCCTTCGGACGGCACCCTGGACATGACCACTTGGTCCGTGGCTGCGGTGGACCCGGAGTCCGGGGACGTGGGGGTGGCGGTGGCCTCCTGCGTGGAGACGTATGGTGACGCCGTGGCGGCACTGGTTCCCGGAAAGGGGGCTGCGGCCACCCAGGCCGGTTTCGACGTGCGGAACCGGGACCGGGTCTTCGAGGCGATCCAAGAGGGACTCACCGCCGAGGAGGTCATCGCCCAGGTCACCGACCCGGAGTGGGACGACGAGCTGGATCGGCGTCAGTACGGGGTCGTGACCATGCACGACGACGAACACGGCCAATACGTCCGGGTGGCCGGCTACACCACTCCCGTGCGTCAGGGGGATGTGGCCCAGGAGGATGGTTCCACCCGGTATGCCGGGGTCATGGCCGACGCCACACGAGGGGTGAGCTCCCAGGGAAACACCCTCGAGGACGAGCAGGTGGTCCGAAAGCCCCTGGATGCCTACCGCTGGGATGACCCGGCGGGATTCAACTCCCTCCCGGATCGCCTCATACGGGCGTTGGAGGCGGGAGCTATCGCTGGAGGCGATGCCCGGTGCAATGAGGGCAGCATCCGTCAGACCACCTCCATGGCGGCCATTCTGGTGGCCCGGGGTGGGGACGAGCCGTACGCCACGGCGGAAATCGGAATGACCGACGCCGGGACGCCGGACGCCCCCTGGCTCAACCTTTCCATCTGGGTGGATCGGATGGAGGAGAATCCCCTCCTGGAGCTCCGCCGCCAATACGACGAGTGGCGAAGGGAGGTGGGGGAGCTTCCGAACATCTGAAGGGCGGAGCCTAAGGGGGCCCGGGCTCCGGGGTCGGGACCGGATCGGGAAGGGGAATGGGCTCGGGCTCCTCGTCGGGGCCCTGGAGCCGCTCCAGGATCAGCTCGCGACGCCAGGCCATCCGGCCCGGGTTGTCCCGGGGGTTGGAGGTGAGGGGGTGGGGGAGCGTGGCGGCCAGGGCCGCCGCCTCCTCCAGGGAAAGTTCGGCTGCGGACTTCCCGAAATAGGTCCGGGCCGCCGCCTCCGCGCCGAAAATCCCCGGGCCCCACTCGGCCACGTTGAGGTAGAGCTCCAGGATTCGGTCCTTGGAGAAGTACCGCTCCAACCGTCGGGCCACCAGGACCTCCCGTGCCTTCCTAAGGGTGGAACGCTCCGGGGAAAGGTACAGGTTGCGGGCCAGTTGCTGGCTGATGGTGCTCCGGCCCCGAATGTCGTGGCGGTTTTCCCAGTAGTAGAGGGTGGCGGCCCACAGGGCCCGAAGGTCGTCCGGATTCCACCAGGTGACGGGCCGTCCCCCCTCGTAGCGGACCTCCTCGGCCACGGCGTTCCAGTCCACGCCTCGATGCTCTCGAAACCGGTGGTCCTCCGCCACGATGACGGCCTGCTCAAGGTTCGACGAGATCTGCTCCAGGGGAACCCACCGGTGTTCGATCTCCAGCGTGCGGCCCTCCGCGTCCGCCTGCCGCACCCGGTGCTCCATGTACGCCGTCTCCTCCGGGTTCTGCCACCGGAGGGGCAAGGGATGGGGGATCGCCACCGTGCCCAGAAGCACGAAGAGGAGCAGGGCGAGGCCTCCGGTCAACAGGAGACGCCAGCGCCGGCGGCGTCGAGCGCTGGGCCGGAATCGACTCATCTTCGTACATACCCCGCACGAGGCTCCCGTCGCCCGACTCCGGGCTCACGGCTGGGGAGCCCCTACTCCACGGGCTCGAGCCGGACGATGGGTGTGGGTGTCCCGTGGGTCCGGTCGTCGATCACCACGTAGACGTAGCCGTCCGGCCCCTCCCGTACGTCCCTGACGCGGCCGAAGCCCATGAGGATGGAGGGCCGCTCGAGGCGGCCGGCCAGGTAGCCCTCATCCTCCTCCTGCACCGGGAGGCGCTCGATCCGCTGACCTGCCAGTCCCCCGGCCAGGAGGCTCCCCTGCCACTCGGGGAAAACATCACCCATGTAGGCCTCCAGCCCCGAGGTAGCGATGGAGGGGGTCCAGTACCAGACCGGCTGCTCCATCCCTTCCCGGTGGGTCCCCTCGTGGATGGGTTCTCCTCCGTAGTGGACTCCGTAGCCGATCACGGGCCATCCGTAGTTCACCCCTGGCAGGATCAGGTTGAGCTCGTCCCCTCCCTGGGGCCCGTGCTCCGTCTGCCAGAGGTCTCCCGTCTCGGGGTGGATGACCATCCCCTGGGCGTTCCGGTGACCGTAGCTCCAGATCTCCGGGAGGGCGCCCGGCTCATCCATGAAGGGGTTGTCCGAGGGAACCCCTCCGTCGTCGTGAAGGCGGATGGTGGTCCCCTGGTGGTTGGAAAGGTCTTGGGCCGGGTGCCGCTCCATGTCGTCCATGCTCGCCGTTTGGCCGCTGGGTGTGCGGTCCCCCACGGTGATGAAGAGGTAGCCTTCGTCGTCGAAGACCAGGCGGGAGCCGTAGTGGCCTCCCCCCGGCCCCCAGGCCTCGGCCACGAAAACCTCCTCCACATCGTGGAGGCTCCCGTCCTCCAGCCGGCCGCGGGAGACCGCCGTGGTGCTCTCGCTCCCGTCCTCGTTGCCCAGTGAGTAGCTCAGATACACGAGCCGGTTGGACGCGAAGTCCGGGTGGAGGGCCACGTCCAGGAGTCCTCCCTGTCCCGAGTAGTGGACCTGGGGAACTCCCTGGATCTCCTGCAGCTCGCCGTCCCTGAAGACACTGAGCCGGCCCGGCTTCTCGGCGATGAGCATGTCGCCGTCGGGAAGCCACGCGATGGACCAGGGATCCTGCAGGTCCTCCACCACGGTGACGACCCGGTACTGTCCCACTGCCTCGGAGTGGTAGATCACGTCGTCCGCCTGGGACCAGTCGATGACCGGGGCCTGGGCCGCCGCCGGCTCCACCGGAGCGGTAAGGAGAAGGATGACGAGGGGAACGGAGACGAGCTTTTCGAACGGTCGCATGCCTGGGCTGTCCATGGGGCTTGGGGTTCGCAGGGGTCGAGGACCGGGGGGCGCTAACCGGGGTGGAGGACCGGCCACGCGATCACCGGGTCTACCACGAGACTATCGAGGTTCCGGGTCGGCGTCCAATCTCCGGGCTTGTTGGGAGCGCCCCCGCTCCCTGGCCCCCCGGGGCCGGATTCCCTAGTGTCTTGCGGTCCGAGCTCTTCGACGGAGGGACCCATGTGCGGCCGCTACGGGCTTACCATCGACCAGGAGACCGTGGCCGCCACCTACGAGGTGGAGCGGCTCCTCTTCAACCACGAACCCCGCTACAACATCGCCCCTTCCCAGGACGTTCCCGTGCTCCTGGACGATGAGAGAGGGCGGCGCGTGGAGGGGTTCCGGTGGGGCCTCGTCCCATTCTGGGCCGACGACCCGAAGATCGGGTACCGGACGATCAACGCCCGGGCCGAGACCGTGGCGGGCAAGCCGGCCTTCAGGAACGCCTGGAAGCGCCGGCGCCGGTGCCTCGTCCTGGCCACTGGGTTCTACGAGTGGCAGAAGCCCGCATCCGGGAAGGGCCCCAAGCGGCCCCACTGGATCCGGTTGGCCGATGCGCGCCCCTTCGGCTTCGCCGGGCTCTGGGAGCGGTGGGACGGGGGAGGGGAGCCCCTCTACACCTGCACGATCCTCACCACCGACGCCAACGAGCTCGTCGGGCCCATACACCCCCGGATGCCCGTGATCCTCGGCGAACGATGGAGCTGGAACGCCTGGGTGGACCCGGAGGTGGCCCCCGCGGAGGCGGAGGCCTCCCTGGCTCCGTACCCGGCGGAGGAGATGCACGCCCAACCCGTGAGCACCTACGTGAACTCGCCCCGGAACGAAGGGCCGCAGTGCATCGAGTTGGACGAAGGATAGAGGTGGGGCGGGCCGCCCTCACCTACAGCGAAGCGCTCACCGACAGGGAGAGGCGCCGGGGCTCCCGGATGTTGTTGTAGACGTTGCTGTAGGCGGTGGTGGAGGGGTCGTTCCGGAGGGGGTAGGGCCGGTAGTCCACGAAGTCCCGGTCCAGGAGATTCTCCACAGCCGCCCGGAGCTGGACGCGCTCCGAGGCCTGGTACGTTCCCGCCAGGTCGAAGAGGGCGTAGCTCCTGAAGTCTCCCAAAGCCTCGCTGGCTCCCTGGGCGCTACCGCCCAGGTGGGGCTCGTGGAAGTGGTCCGGCCGGTGCCGGGAGCTTCGGTACTCACCGCCCAAGCTGAGCTCCAGAGTCGGCGTGGGCCTCCATTCCACCCAGCCGTTCACCATGTGAGCCGGGACGCCGAAGAGGGGCTCTCCTTCCGTGAAGCCCTGGGCCTCCGAGGTGGTCACCTCGCTGTGGGTGTAGGTGTACTCCGTCCGGATGGTCCGCTCGGGGGTGAGCTCCATCCTGCCCGAGGCCTCGATGCCCTGGAGGAGAGCCTCCGCGATGTTTTCCGTCTCCCCCCCAGTGGCGCCCACGGGTCGGGCGATTCGATCGGTGAGCTCGGTCCGGAACAGGGTCACGAAGCCCGACAGTCCCCGGCCGGCGTCGTACTGGAGGGAGGCTTCCACGTTCGTGCTCAGCTCGGGCCGAATCCTCCCTTCACGGTCCAGGCGTCGGAGGCGCGGAAGACGGAGTAGAGACGTGGTGAGAACTGCCCCCCGAAGCCGCTGTTGTCGTCGTAGCGGAGGCCGCCGGTGACCGAGAGCCGGTCGGTGGCCCGCCACTCGTTCTCGGCGAAGAGCCCGAGCTGCGTGGTGGAGAAAGTCCTGTCCGGGATGCCGTCCGTCATGCTCGCGTCGATGTACTGACCTCCCAGCGAGACGATGTGGCCGGCCAGCGGGAGAGTGAGGCGGGTGTCCAGGACCACCGTCTCCGACTCCAGGGTCCGGGCAGCGCCCCGTCGCTCCGAGTCCTCCGGGACCGCCGGGGCCGGAATGGTCCGGCCCACGGTCTCGGTGAAGTTCCGGGCCAGGGTCGTCTCCAAGCTGCCCACCGCGAAGCTTCCGCGGTGGCCGGCGTAGAGCTGGTCCCGGTTGAAGCCGAGCTCGGGAGCGTAGCCCCGGAGGAGGTCCGGGAACCCGTCCGACCCCGGCTCCGCTTCCAGATTGATCTGCCCCAACTGGCCGTTGGAGTTGTCGTAGGACTGCCGGGTCCGGTCGAAACCGGCGTGAATCCGGTGGTCGGGATCGGGCTCGAAGGTGACCCGACCTCCCCCGGTCTGGATGGTGGCGTGGGTGGGGACCTGCCCCATGGTTCGCTGCCGATCCACGCTTCGGTTCTGGCCGGGGAACTCGACCCGGGAGGCCGACCGTTCGAAGGCTCGGCCGTGGAGCTGGAGGGAGAGGCGTTCCGTGCCCAGGAGGGGCCCGGCGGCGTACGCCTCGGCCGTCCGGGTCCCCCCGAAGTCGCTGTCCGTTTGGAACGTACCGTCCAAGGTCAGGTCCGCCCTCCACTCATCGTCGTTCCGGCGGGTGATCACGTTCACGACTCCGCCCAGGGCGTCGGCGCCGTAGAGGGTCGACATGGGGCCCCGGGCCCATGTCGCGGCCAAGGGGCCCTTCGAGGCGGGGCCGCCCACCTCCCCCCTTCCCGGAAGTCGTCTCCGCACCCCGAATCGGCAGGGGTCATCGGGCAGGGCGCAGCCGAACACCTTCGCCTTCCAACCACGCCAGAACCGGTCCCTGCTCCCCCAGGACCAGGGCCGGATAGCGGCCCGGGCGCCGCTCCCTGAGCTCCGCCACCGGGCTTGGGGAGCTTCCTACGTTGATCCGAGCCACATCGATCCAGCCCGGCTCCCGGCGTCCGTCTTCCCAGGCGGCCCACACCTCGCCACGGGGGCCCGAGGCCAGTGCCACCCGGGCGGGGGGAACCCAGTCGTCGGTCAGAAGAGGGGTGGGCGGGCTGAATCCTTCCGCCCCTGCCAGGGAGACCGTGTGATAGACCCCGGGCTCGTCCGTCTTACCGGTATACCAGGCCACATGAAGGCGACCCGACCCGTCCAAGGCCAGGGAGGGGCCCGCGTGGGGACAGCCGGCGATGGACCAGTCGTCCTCGGCCACCCGGACGGGTGCGGTGAAGCTCTTTCCTCCGTCGTTCGAGCGAGCCACGACGATGTCCCGGATGTCGCCCTCGTAGACCTTCCGCCAGGCCAGATGGACCTGGCCGTCCTGGCCCACGGCCAAGGCGGTTCGGCAGCAGGGGCAGGGGTTCTCGTCCACCACGGTGGATGGTCCGAAGCTTCGGCCTCCGTCCTCGGAGCGGGCGATCCGGATTTCCAGGTCGGGGAGGGGGTCCCCCTCCTCCACCGACACCTCCTCCCCGGTCCGCCGGGCCTCTTCCCGTCCCCGGCGCCGACCGTCGATCCACGACACGTAGATGGTCCCGTCGGGGCCCACGGCCAGGTCGTGAAAAGTGTGGGAGGCCGGGTCCTGCCCGGCGTTGTCGTTCACCGAGAGGGTGGGGCCGAAGGTCCGGCCCCCGTCGTTGGAGCGCGCGAAACGGAGGTCGCTGGCCGGGAAATGTCGGCCCGGGATGTGCCGAGAGGTCTGCCAGACCACGTACACGGCCCCGTCCGGCGCCACCCGGACCTGGGCGGGGGCCTGCTCGTGGGGTGCCGCGTCGCCGGGTTCCTCGTTCACCCGGACGGGTCCTTCCAGCCGGCCCTCCTCCTCCAACCGGGCCAGGTAGACGTTCCACTCCTCCCCGCCGCTCCGGCTTCCCACCCACGCGACATAGGCGGTTCCCGAGGCCGCGTCCACGGCCACGGTGGGATGGCTGCCGTCCTCTTCCGCCAGCGTCAGCGGCTCGGGAAGATCGGCCGTGCCGGGGGCGCATGCCCCGGTCGCCAAGAGGAGGGCCAGCCCCTGGAGTCCGGCGCCCAAGGGCCGGGCCCGGGGCTCGTTGGCCATGGGTGCGCCCTCGTGCCTGTGTACCCGGGGCCTCATCAGAGTCCTCCCGTCCACTCGAGGCCCACGAAGAGGGCCCGGGGCCTACCCGGGGCGAACTCGGCTCCCCGGAACTGAGAGAACTGAGCCCGCTCGGCGAACCGTTCGTTCGTCACGTTCATGAGGCGGGCGAAGGCCGCCACATTGCCGGGGAGGGGCGCTTCCGCCCGGAGGTTCAGGAGGTCGTGGCCTTCATACGCTGCGGTGTTCTCCGGGTCCATCCAGTACCGCCCCACCCGGCTCCAGCCCAGAGCCAGGCGGGCGCCCCTCAGGGCCGGCGGACTCACGGAAAGCTCCACGTTCCCCGTCTCCCTGGGGGCGAACTCCATCTCGTTGCCGCTCAGGTCCAGCCCTTCCCGGGGCTCCCAGCGCTCGTAGGTGTGGCTAGCGTAGGCGTACGCCACATCCATGCGGATGCCCTCCCAGGGCTCCACCCCGAGCCCCACCTCCACGCCCCGGTGAAGGGTTTCCCCGGCGTTTTGGGTCTCCCGGTTTCCGTCGGGGAGGGTGAATGCCACGATGTCGTCCACCTTCGGCATGGCGTAGCCGGTGACCTCGTAGGAGATCCATCGGGCCATCCGCCCCCGAAGCCCCACCTCGAAGCTGTGCACCCGGACCGGATCCAGGTCCACCGTGCTCACTGCGGTTCCCTGACGGAAGAGTTGGCTCTCGGAAGGTGCCCGGAATCCCTGTCGGTAGGACGCGAAGACGTTCAGGTCCCGGCCCACGTCGTAGGTGGCTCCGAGCTTCGGAGTGAGGCTCCGGTAGCTCACTCGGGCATCGGGCGGCCGGCGGTGGCTCCCCTCCTGCAACGGCTCCAGGGCCGTCTCGTAGTCGTAGCTCAGGAAGTCGGCCCTAAGTCCGGCCGAAAGGTGGAGTCCTTCGGCGGGTGCGGCCGTCAGGTCCATGTACGGAGCCATCTCCCTGAAGGCCACGTCGTAATCGTAGAGCACTTCCCCCGATGCGAAGTCCACGAACGTCCGGTCGTCCCTTTGAGGCTCGATGGCCCGCTCGTAGCGGTTCCCGGGGGAGTAGTC
Organism: Gemmatimonadota bacterium; assembly: GCA_007122885.1. Classification (GTDB taxonomy): domain Bacteria; phylum Gemmatimonadota; class Gemmatimonadetes; order Longimicrobiales; family Gaopeijiaceae; genus SKSR01. The sequence continues at coordinate 15,055 of SKSR01000061.1, read as the reverse complement.
CACATCCACACCCGCAGTGAGCCGGGTCTCCCACCAGGGGAGCTCCCTTCGGACCCGGGCCCGGAGACCCACGGACGAGTTCTCCGTCTCCCAGATGGCCGGGTCGAAGGTGAGGGCCCAATCGGGAAGTAGGTCCATCCGGTTGTGCCGGAGAAAGGGGGTGATGCTCCAGACGGTGCCCTCTTCGGTGCTTTCCCACCGGGAGTAGAGCCGGAAGGCCCTGACCGACCGGAACGAGATGGGGGCCAGGTTCGCACTGGATCCTGCCCGGAAGAGCTCTTCCGGTAGGGGAGAGGTGCCCGCCGTCTCCTGTTCCACCCGGGAAAAGGTGGCCACGGTCAGGAGGTTCGAGCCCCCGGCCAGGGACCGCTCCCACCGCAAAGTGCCGCTCTGACGCTCATAGGCCGTGGCGTCTCGCCAACCATCCGAGGCGGTGGCATTCAGGTCCGCCCGAAGACCGTCCCCGGCTGGAGACCCGCTGGCGGACACCATGAGCCGGCGCCATCCGAAAGCTCCCCCTTCGGCGCTCACCTCCAGCTCGGGCTCCGCGGTTGCCGAGCGGGTCCGCACGTCGACGACCCCGCCCACGGCGTCACTTCCGTAGAGGGCCGTCCCCGGTCCCTTGATCACCTCCACCCCGTCCGCCTGGGGCAGATTCACCTCGTAGAGGGCGTTGTGATTGAAGAAGCCCGTGGAGCGGGTGGGGACGCCGTCCTCCAGGAAGAGGTAGACCGGGTCGGTGGTCAGGGGTTGGCGGATCGCCGTCATGTGCCCCTCGCCTCCGGTCACGTTCACATGCACCCCCGGAATTCGATCCAGGATCTCGGAGGGGTGCCCGGCCCTGACGGAGCGGATGATCCCGCCATCGACGATTCCGATGGACGCCGCCGTTTCGGAAAGCCGTCGGGCCTCCCGGGCGGCGCTCACGGTGATCCCGGCCACCGCGAGGGCTTCCGGCTCCAGGGCCCACTCGATGGTGGTCATCTCTCCGGCTTTCACATCCACCGTCCGTTCGGAGGATTGGTAGCCGATCCGGTCGGTGGTGAGGGTGATCTCGCCCTCCGGGACCTTTCCGAGGACGAAACGGCCCCGCTCGTCTGTGACGGAACGCAGTGAGGCCTCCGGCACCCGAACCTGGACCCCGGAGAGCCGCTCACCGGTTTCGGCGGAAATCACGGTGCCGCTCACTCCACCGGTGTCGTCGGCGTCCTCGACCCCGGGCTCCTGACCCGGGAGAGGGAGCGGCCCCAGGAGAACGATCGCCCCCAGTAGAGCCACGCCTCCCAGTCGCGTGGCGGAAACGGGGACGGACCTCCGAGAAGGCAACTCTCGGGGGTCAATGGTTCCGGGAAGGGTCGGACTGAGATCTACGTCGCGTCTTCCGGCGTCACGGGACGCCGGATGGGTGGTGGGATACACGGATGCACCTCCTCTCGCATACGCTCCAGGGAGAATCCGGTGCGCTCGGGCACACTGGTCTTCTCCGTTTTTCGGATGAGAGCCTCGCCAGGGTCAGCGAGAGAAGGGAGGTGCGTTGGCGAAGGGCAGGAGTCGTGGAGTGGCTCGGGGGCCGGCGGCCCCCCGGGCGAAGGGCTTGGCCCGGCCCACCCTGTGGCCGAAGAGGAGATTGCCCGATTTCGCCACGTCCAGGGCGATCCCTCCACCGCCGGCGCAGCTTCCCACGCAGGTGCAGCCGTGGGCGTCCTCGTGATCCGAGTGGTGCGACCCGGAATCCGGGTGGGCGTGGTCCGGGCCGTCGTGACCGTGTGTGTGGCCGTCATGGCCGTGCTCGTGCTGCTGATCGTGCCCGAGATGACCGCCCACTTCCTCGATGTCCGAGGAAACGCGATCGTGGGCCCCGGTGCCGTGAGCCGCGCCATGGTGCCCGCAACCCAACTCCGCCACCGCGCTCTGGGCGGAGCCCAGGACGAATGTGGCGGCCAGAGCCAGGACGCCGGCGCGGTGGAGGGGGGTGCGTTTCATCGGGTTCGCAGTCGTGCGATGCGCTGGTCTGCCATTGCCGGGTTCCGCGGTACCATCCGACTCCTATCGGTAGGACGGACGGTTATGCACGGATACAAACAATCCATGCACAAAGCTACAGGCCTGCCACACTCCGAGAAGTAACCCTCCCGGACATGAACAGGTTCCCACGGCCCGCCGGGTGCTCGGTTCCGAGCTCGGTGGTGTGGGAGGGCCGAACGCCAGGGAAGGTGAGGGTTCGTGAAACCGTGCCGGAACGTATGTCGGGCCTTGGGTTAGCCGGGAGTTGCGGCATGCGTCGGCCGTGACGGTGCCCGAACGGACGCCCAACAGGATGGAAGCAATGCGGATGAGTAAGAAAGCGATGGCGTTGGCACTGATGGCCGCCTTCAGCATGAGCGCCTGTAACGGAGACGGGGACGTGGAGGGAGATCCGGGAGCCGCTCCTGGGGATCCCGGGGCGGAGCAGCCCGCCCCGGGCGGACAGCAGGAGATGGATCCGGAGATGATGGGCCTCATGCAGGAGATGCAGGAGATCGAGCAACGGCTCGCTCCCATTCAAGAGGAGGCCATGCAGAATCCCGAGCTCACCGCCCAGCTCGAGGAGCTCCAGGACCGGATCGAACAGGCCATGCGGGACGAGGACGCCGATCTCATGGACGAGATGGCCGATCTCGAAGAAAGGTTCATGGACGCCCAGGCGGACGGGGATGAGGAGCGGGCCCAGGAGATCGGCATGGAGGCCCAGCAGATCGGGATGCAGTTCCAGGCCCTCCAGGAGGCCGCGCTGGAGGACCCGGAGATCGCCGCGGCGGTGGAGGAATTCGAGCAGGCCCAGCGCCAGGCCATGATCGAGATCGATCCGGAGGCGGGGGAGCTCCTGGACCGGATGGATGAGATCATGGACCAGCTCCAGGGAGTGCACTGACGCCGGCACCTCATCCGGACCTGTGAAGAAGGGCCCCGCACCGAGGTGCGGGGCCTTTTTTCTCCGGCCCGGGACCAAGGTCCCGTCACCGCCGCCGGAGGAAAACGAGCCGATGCCCCAGAACCGATCGACCCACCTGTTCGTTCTCGGTCTGGATGAGCTGAACCGGGACAAGCTGGAATCGGTGGTGGCCGAGGAGCCGATTCGGGTCCACCCGGTTTTGGACTTGGCCGCTCTCACGTCCCACGAGGATTTCGACGTGGGCGCCACGCTGGACCGGGCCGAGCGGCAGATCCGGGCCCATTCCGAGCCCGTGGGTGGCATCATCAACTTCTGGGATTTTCCGGTCAGCCTCCTGGCCCCCATCCTGGCTCGGCGGCTCGGGCTTTCGGCTCCCTCCCTGAGGGGCGTCCTGGGCTGCGAGCACAAGTACTGGAGTCGGGTCCTCCAGAGACGTGTGGCCGCCGAACACGTTCCCCCCTTCGAAAGCGTGGATCCCTTCGACGACGAGGCGCTCGCCCGTATCGGTGTGGACTATCCCTTCTGGATCAAGCCGGTCAAGTCGTTCTCCTCCCACCTGGGCTTTCGGGTCCGTCATCGCCGGGATCTCCATCGGGCGATCGGTCACATCCGCCAAGGCATCACCGAAATCGGCTATGCCTTCAACAGCTTCATGGAACGGGCGGACCTTCCGGCGGACATCTCGAGCGTCGGCGGCAACCACTGTCTCGTGGAAGGCCTCATCGGAGGGAGCCAGTGCACCCTGGAGGGCTTCGTCCACCGAGGGGAGATGTCGGCGTACGGCTTCGTGGACTCGTTCCGCTATCCGAACCGCTCCAGTTTCTCACGATACCAGTACCCGTCGGGTTTGCCCCGGCGGGTCATGAAGCGGATGGAAGAGATCGCACGGACGGTCCTGGAGGAGATCGGCCTCGACGACAGCGCGTTCAACATGGAGTTCTTCTGGGACCGGAGGCGGGGCCGCATCTGGATTCTGGAGATCAACCCTAGGATCTCCCAGTCCCACGGGGATCTCTTCGAAAAGGTGGACGGCATTCCCCACCACCAGATTCTCGTGGACCTGGCACGGGGCCACAGGCCCTGTTGGACCGGTAGAGAAGGGGACTTCCGCTGCGCCGCCAAGTTCTTTCTTCGCCGCTTTTCCGACGCCCGTGTGGCCAGGGTTCCCACCGAGGCGGAGATCGCCGAAGTGGTCCGGCGGTTCCCCGGGGCCTTGGTGGATGTCCCGGTTCGGGAGGGAATGAAGTTGTCCGACCTGGACCCCCAAGAGCAGGACAGCTACAGCTACAACTACGCGATCCTCTTCATGGGGGCGTCCAGCGGCCGACGGCTCCGCGTGGGTTTCAACGCCGTCCGGGAGGCGTTGCCCTTCGTGTTCGAGGATCCGTAGCGATGCACCCTGATCCGGGCTCTCTTCTCACGGCCGCTTTTCTCGTGGAGCCGTGCCCTTACCGTTGACTCCAGGCGTCGCGACCCCATGAACGATCAACCGTCCCGCCAGCCGCCGCTCCGGCCCGACACCCCACGCTTCGACCCTGCGGCGGAAGGCCGAAAGAACGTCTTTCTCGTGGGGATGACTCCCTTTCACCGGGCCAAGCTGGACAGTCTTCCCAACGCGGAGGACTACTGCTTTCACTCCCTCCTGGACGAGCCCCACGACTACGACGTCCCGGGAATGCTCCAGCAGGCGGAGAAGGAGCTGGACGCCTTCCCGGGACGGGTCGATGCGGTGGCGGGGTACATCGACTTCCCCATCAGCACCATGCTGCCCATCCTCTGCGCCAGGCGGGGGCTTCGCTCCGCTTCTCTCGAGAGCCTCCTCAAGTGCGAGCACAAGTACTGGGCTCGGATGGAGCAGCGGAAGGTGGTTCCCGAGGCGATCCCGGGTTTCACCGCCGTCGATCCCTTCGACTCACGATCCGTGGCCGACATCCCGCTTGGCTATCCGTACTGGATCAAGCCGGTGAAATCGAGCGGTTCCTACCTGGGCTTCCGGATCCGGGACGAGGAGACCCTTCAGCGGGCGTTGGAGGAGATCCGTCCGAACATCGGAATGTTGGGCGGCCCCTTCAACTTCGTTCTGGAACAGGAGTCCCTGCCGGAGGAGATCGCCCGTGTGGACGGGAACCATTGCGTGGCGGAGGAGCTTATCGGGGGGCGCCAGTGCACCCTGGAAGGGTACGTGTACGAAGGGAAGGTCCACTACCATGGGACCGTGGACTCGATCCGCTTTCCCAACTCCTCCAGCTTCGCTCGCTACGAGTATCCATCCACCATCCCCCGCCGCGTGCAGGCACGGATGGGCGACATCGGGAAGCGGGTTCTGGAGCACGTGGGATTCGACGACTCGGGCTTCAACATCGAGTTCTTCTGGGACCGTGCGCGGGACAAAGTCTGGCTCCTGGAGATCAACACCCGGGTGGCCCAGCACCATAGCGACCTGTTCGAAAAGGTGGACGGGACGAGCAACCACGAGGTGCCGGTGAAGCTGGCCCTGGGCCGGCGTCCCGAGATCCCGCGTCGCAAGGGACCCTTTCGTCGGGCCGCCACCTTCTTTCTCCGGGCCTTCTCCGACGCCCGGGTCACCCGGGTTCCCAGCCCCGGCGAGATCGAGACCCTCCAGGCGCGTTATCCGGGGACGGTCATACAGCCTCAGGTGGAGGAGGGAATGTGGCTCTCGTCCCTCCACGAACAGGACAGCTACAGCTACAACCTGGGCATCGTCTACATGGGCGCAGGGAGCCGCAGGAAGCTCCGGAGCGACTGGCGGGAGGTGGCGGGCGCACTCCGCTTCGAGTTCGACCGCGACGTGGAGGTGAGATGAAGGAGATACGGACGTTCCCGCACGAGGTGGAGGAGGTCGAGAACCTCTGGATTCCCATGGCCGACGGAGTCCACCTGGCGGCCCGGATGTGGCTCCCCCGGGGGGCGGAGGCGAGCCCCGTTCCCGGGCTCCTTGAGTTCATTCCGTATCGGAAGCGCGACGACGAGCGAGGCAAGGCCGCCTCGATCCACCACTACTTCGCAGGCCACGGCTACGCCTCCCTCCGGGTGGACCTGCGCGGAAGCGGCGACTCGGAGGGCGTCCTGGAGGACGAGTATCTGTCCCAGGAGCATGAGGACGGCCTGGCCGTGCTCCGCTGGATGGCGGAGCAGTCTTGGTGCACCGGCAAGGTGGGGATGTTCGGAATCTCCTGGGGCGGCTTCAACGCCCTGCAGATCGCGGCCCGCCGGCCGCCGGAGCTGGGCGCAATCATCACAATCTGCTCCACCGACGACCGATACGCCGACGACATCCACCACATGGGCGGCTGCCTGCTCGGCGACAATCTCTCGTGGGCCTCCACCATGTTCTCCTACAACTCCCTGCCCCCGGATCCGGAGCTCGTGGGCGACGCGTGGAGGGAGATGTGGCTCGAGCGCCTGGAGGGGAGCGGGCTGTGGCTCGCCAAGTGGCTCCGCCACCAGCGACGGGACGCGTACTGGAAGCACGGCTCCATCTGTGAGAACTACGGGGACGTGCAGGTGCCGGTCTTGGCCGTGAGCGGCTGGGCCGACGGGTACTCCAACGCCGTCTTCCGACTCGTCGCCAACCTGGAGGGGCCCCGGAGAGGACTCATCGGACCCTGGAGCCACAAGTATCCCCACCGGGGCGAGCCCGGTCCGGCGATCGGGTTCCTCCAGGAGTGTCTTCGGTGGTGGGACGCCTGGCTCAAGGGCGAAGACACCGGCGTCGGCGACGATCCCCTCCTGAGGGTCTGGATGCAGGACAGCGTACCCCCGACCACCCGGTACTCCCACCGTCCCGGACGGTGGGTCGCGGAGGAGGAGTGGCCCCCGCGAGGTCGGGAAACCCGCCGCTACTGCCTGGACCAGGCGGGCCGACTCCACAAGGACACCGGCGAGGACCCGAGCGTGGCCCTCACAATCCAATCCCCCCTGTCCGTAGGTCTCTACGCCGGCAAATGGTGCTCGTACGCCGCCGGGCCGGACCTGGCCTACGACCAACGCGAGGAGGATGGAGGAGCCCTGGTCTTCGACAGCCCCCGGTTGGAGGAGTCCTTCGAAGTCCTCGGGGCGCCTGAGCTCACATTGGAGCTGTCCTCCGACCGGCCCCAGGCCATGGTCGCGGCTCGTCTCTCCGACGTGGCTCCGGACGACCGCGCCACGCGGGTGAGCTACGGGCTCCTGAACCTGAGCCACCGGGAGGGGAGTGAGACGCCCGAGCCCCTGGAGCCCGGCCGTCGCTACCGGATCCGCCTCCGTCTGAACGAGATCGCTCAGGGCTTCCCCGCGGGCCACCGTCTGCGCCTCTCCCTCTCCACCGTCTATTGGCCCCTGTCCTGGACTCCTCCCGAGCCCGTCGCCCTCACGATCTTCCCGGAGAGGAGCGCCCTGGACCTGCCGGTCCGAAACCCCCGACCGGAGGACAACGAGCTGCGACCGTTCGGTCCCCCCGAAGCCGCCCCCGCAGGGCCGGTGACCCTCCTCGAGCCGGAACATCATAACTGGCTGGTCCACCGGGATCTGGCCAGCAACGAATCCACCCTGGAGGTGATCAATGACCTGGGAACTTTCCGGTTGGACGACATCGACCTCGTGATGCGAACCGGCGCCCGGGAATGGTACCGGGCGATTGGAAACGACCCAAGCTCGGTCCGGGGAGAGGCGGAGTGGGAAAGGGGGCTCCGGCGGCGGGCGTGGTCCATTCGGACGGTGACGCGAACCGTGTTGACCTCGGATTCCGAAAACTTCTACGTTACCGCCCAGCTCGACGCCTTCGAGGGGGACAAGCGGATCTTCTGTCGGAGTTGGGACGAAGCGATCCCCCGGGACCACGTGTGACTCGGGTCCGGGCGTCCCGGTCCTTCGGTTTCCCCGACCCCTGACGCACGGAGCCCCTGCCGGCCTCGCCGACAGGGGCTCCGTCCCGCTCCTCCCCCGATGGGGCTGCCCTTCGTGCGGCTCCGACTACGGGAATCCGCACTGCTGGCCTATCCCAGGGGGCGAGCCGCAGTCAGGAATCGCCCAGAGCCGGTCCGCCCCTTACGGCGATGAGGAGCTCCGCCGACACGTAGCCTTCCGCGTCCGCCTCCGCGGGCGCGCTCTCCACGAAGGCGTCCACTGTGGAGCGAACCTGGCTTCGGTACTCCACCACGGCCTGAGCCAACTCCGACGGCGTCGCCGCCGCTCCCACGTGTGCACCGAACCAGGCGTTGGCCAGAGCCGTTTCCAGGCTGGACTCCAACTGAGCCCGCGCATCCCCACCCAGGTCGGGCAGGACCGAGATCGCCAGATCCACAACCCCGTCCAAGAACACCTCGCCCGAGCCCTCTACCGCTTGGGCCAGTTGGGAGATGCTCGTGGCCGCTTCGGCCTCCACTCGGGCCTCGGCCAGAGCCGAAGCCCCTTCGTCTCTGGAGGCCTCTTCCGGGTGTTCTTGGGCGAGCTCCTGGCGGGCCAGGAAGTTGAACTCCACGAAGTGCTTGGCCAGATCCAACCGAGCCTGGCTATCCGCCTCGGCCATGGCCCGGTCCAATCCGGTGGCGGCGGAGGTGGTGGCCAGCGCTGATTTCTCGGCGTCGGCTCCGGCCTCGAAGAGTGCGGACAGTCCAGCCTCGAGGAACGCTTCCTGGGCCGCCCGGGCGTCGGCGCCGCCGTGGCGGCTTTCAGCGTGAGTCTGGGCCGCCTGCAGCATGAGAGCCACCCAGGCGTCGGGGTCCACTTCGGATTCGGTCGCCACGAGGGTTTCCATCTTGGACTCGATTCCCGCCTGGATGCCTGTGGCCACCTCCTGGATCGCCTGCGCCGAGGCGGCCACCTCCGCGGCTGTGGACTCTTCCATCCGGAGAAGGAGGGCCAGGTGGGCCGTGCTCCTGACCTCCTGGGCGACTCCCGCATCGACGAGGTTCCCGTAGACGTGCCCGGCCACGGTGGTGTTCGCGTTCACCGGCTCGGTGACCAGGGTTACGCCCGCTTCCGTTTCACCATGGACGAGAACCCGACCCACCTCCGCTTCGTCCTCGGCCCGGAGGACCACCACTAGATCCGAGCGGTTGGCAGGCACGTCCTCCACCCGGAAAGTGCCGTCCGCCTCCACCTCGGCTTCAGCCAGGAACTCCAAGCTCCCGTCGCTCTGGACCTGGGCCACGGCCGCCGTGGCCGCTTCGGCTCCAGCCGTGGTCTCCGGGGTCGTCCCGGAGCCCGTGGATGAGTGGGGCGCGGGCAGGGCGCTGCTGTTGGGCGACGAATGGGTGTTTTCCACCGAACCTTCCACCGCTGAGGTGGCGGCCGGGTCGTCGCCATTCGGATCCGTGATCATCTCCCCGTTGTCATCGCACGCCGCCAGACCTGTGCTCAGAGCCAGCGCGGGCAGGAGATTGAAGAGGGGATGTCGATTCCGAGGTCGCATGGTGCCTTCCTCCATTTTGTAAGGCTCTTCTCCTTGTAAGCCTCGTCTCCCCGGGGCTTCGCTCACCTTCCAATCCCGGCAGGGAGGACCTTACAAGGATGGGCCCCGCTCAGGGGCCGCTCACAGGGAAGAGCAACAGGGATGCCATGGGACGCCGGATACCGCCAAACTATTTGTCGTTAAGAAATTAAGCAGGACTGGCCCGGGGCGTTGGAGCCGCCTCGGGCATCTGGCGCCGACCTCGGACGGGCTCCCGAGCCGGGAAGATTTGCCGGTTTCCAGAAATCGCTTCCGGAACCGGCGCTTCAATCCGGTAGGGGGTACTTCGGCCAGACAACGGACCGTCTGGTGTGCCCCCCAAGGGGTTCGTAACTTGCCTTCACTCCAGCGGCATCGAGCCTGGACCGGGTCGTGGCCGTCTCCCCGACGACCTCCTGCACACCCCGCGGGGGGCGGCCACGTCGGTCCGCCCCACGAGTTGCTGACGCCCACGGAAACGGAATCGGAGATCGCCGGTGGAATCTCTCCTGGAGTGGGTTCGGAGCCTCCCAGCCGGGTGGCGGGTTCTTGCCATCGCAGGAGTGGCTCTGGCGGCCCACGGTCTGGTCCGAGTCCTACGGGTGGTGGGCGAGTGGGTTATGACCCCGGCCGAGTCTCCAGCCCTTGCCGGCCGGATCCTCTCCCGGCGGGCTCCCAAGGTGGCCACTGTGACGGGGCTCGTGGTGAGCGCTCTCACCTTCGTGATCTACTTTCTGGCCCTGGGCCTCCTTCTTCGAGAGCTGACCCCCCTCACGCTGGGTCAGTACCTGGCCTCGGCCACGGTCGTGGGCCTGGCCGTGGGCTTCGGCACCCAAGGGTTGGTGCAGGACATCGTCACGGGGCTGACGCTCATCTTTACGGATACGGTGGACGTGGGCGACCTGGTGGAGCTTTCCGGGCAGATGGGGCGGGTGGAGCGGATCGGCCTGCGCTTCACCACCCTGACCACTTTCGTCGGAAAGACCATCTACGTGCCCAACCGGAACATCGCCACGGTGGGGCGCTACCCAGTGGGCTACGCCCGGGCGTTTCTGGATGCCGAGCTGCCCAGCGGCGTCGAGGAGCACGAGGCCGTTCGAGCCCTTACCGAGCTGGCCCGATCCTTCCGGAGCCAGCATCCGGCGGCGGTGGTCGGAGAGCCTCGCGTCCACACGGTAAAGAGAGCTGGCGAGGGGGGATGGAGGTACCTTCGGATCCGGTTCCGGATCTGGCCCGGGCAGCAGGCCCTGATGGAGGGTCCTCTCCGCCAGAGGGCCGTGGCGCGGATGAAGGAGATGGAGCCGGAGTACCCGGATTGGAAAGTCACGGTCACGTACCGTGCCTACGCGCCTCCAACCCCCGGACGGACCTTGAGCCGGACCTGAGCCGGGGACGAACCCGGGCTCTCCCTGGGCACGATTCTTCCAGTTAAATTGCTCGGTCCCCCAGGGTTTGGGTCCCACACCCTGGACGCTCCCCCCGGCCCCCCCGGGCCCTCGTACGGAACGTGAGATGGCACGCATGCAGGTCCCGGTGTGGTCGAAGCGGATCCTTCGTCGTCGGACTCCCGACGTTCCTTCGGCTCCACCCGGTCCCCTCTTTGACCCGGGGATGGTCGGGGACCTTCCGGAGCCGGCCCGGCGGCTCCTCCTTCGGGCCATCGAGCCCGGGACCCCCCTGGCGTCGTCGGTGGACCTCCGCATGCGTGGCTCCCTCGTCTTCACCCCTGGCGGAGACCCGGTCCCGTTCGTGGCCGAGCAGGTTCTCTCCCCTCCGGTGAGCTTCCTCTGGCGGGCCCGCACCACCTCCGGCTGGGCCCGGATCCGGGGCTTCGACCGGTACGGGGAAGGACAGGGGGAGATGCTGTGGAAGCTGTGGGGGATCATCCCGGTGGTCCGGGGAATCGGGTCGAATGTGACCCGGTCGGCCGCCGGTCGGCTGGCGATGGAGGGGGTCCTCCTTCCTTCGTCCCTCCTTCCGGGTCGGGGAGCTGAATGGAGCCCGGTGGATGAGAGTCGGGCCCGCTTCCGGATGACGGTGGGAGAGGAGACGGTGGAGACCCTGGTGGAGGTGGACCCCGAAGGACGTCCTCTCCGGGCCTCCGCCATGCGCTGGTCCGAACGTGCGGGGCCCAGCTACGAGCCCTTCGGCGTGGAGCTCTCAGGGGAGCTCCGTTCCGGAGGGTACGCCATTCCGTCCCGGGTCGAGGCGGGGTGGAGCCTGGGTGGGGAGGGGGAGTTCCGTTTCTTCCAGGCCGAGATTCAGGGGGCCACGTTCCGGTAGGGAGGGGGACGCGGGCGACCCGTTGGAACCCCTGCCTCTGGAAACCTACTTGAAGATCTTCCGGAAGAGCCGGCCCGTGCTCTTTCCGGTTGCTCGCCGCGCAATCCGGCGGCCGACCCTCCCCTTCTTCACCGCGTTCACATCCCCCAGGAGCCGGGCCAACCAATAGAGAAATCCTCGAAAGCCCATGCGACCTCCTCTACCGGAACTCCTTCATGAGCTCCTCCATGGCCGCCTCCCCCGGGCAGAGCTCGTGGAAGGGAAGGTCCACCAGCGGCGTCTCCACCGTCTCCAGAACTCCGTTGTGGTCCTGAGCGTCCGCGTTGAGATGAAGGAGGCCCGTGGGAATCTCTCCGGCCTGTTGTCGTTCCCGCACGAAGGCGTAGACCCGGTCCCGGTCTCCGGGGTCGAAGTCATCGGGAACCTTCCGGAAGTGGACCGTGCTCCCGTCGTGAAGCGTTACGGATCGGACCGTCCCCGGTTCGTACGAGGTGGATATCCGCGCCATGGGGAGGATCAGGTCCGCCGCCACCGCCTCCTCCAGGTGCTCCCGGGTGTGCAGGTAGCTCTTGGTGGAGTCGGCGTGATCGTTGAATGCCACGCAGGGGGAGATCACGTCCACCAGGGCGAACCCCCGGTGCCGTAGACCCGCCTTGAGGATCGGTACGAGCTGGCCCTTGTCCCCTGAGAAGCTCCGGGCCACGAAGGTGGCCCCCAGCGCCAGGCCCAGAAGGACCGGGTCGATGGGTTCCTGTCGGTTCACCTCTCCGCTCTTGGCTCGACTCCCCACATCCGCCGACGCGGAAAACTGACCCTTGGTCAGGCCGTAGACGCCGTTGTTCTCCAGGACGTACAGCATGTCCACATTGCGACGCATCACGTGGCAGAGCTGGCCCAGCCCGATGGCCAGGGAGTCCCCATCCCCCGAGACCCCGATGTAGTCCAGGTCGGGCTTGGCTGCCTGAGCCCCCGTGGCGATGGCGGGCATGCGCCCGTGCACGGCGTTGAAGCCGTGGGCTTGCCCGATGAAGTAGGTGGGCGTCTTGGAGGAGCAACCGATCCCGCTCACCTTCGCCACCCGGTGGGGCTCCAGGTCCAGCTCCCACGCAGCCTCGATGATGGCGGCGGTGATGGAGTCGTGGCCGCACCCGGCACAGAGGGTGGACATGGAGCCCTCGTAGTCCCTCCGGGTGAGACCCAGGGCGTTCGTGGGCAGGTCCGGGTGGCGAACACGGGGTTTGGGGATGTACGTCATGCTCGGCGCCTCCTCCGGATCCCAGGTTCGGAAGAGGGGGATTCTTCCGGCTCGGTCGCCTCCGCCTCCAGGCCCCCTTCCCGGAGGCCACGGAGCAGGTTCCGGGCGCTGAGGGGCATCCCTCCCCAGGAGCCCACCGGGATCATCCGGTCCCGGGAGATCCCCGTCTCCAGGGCCAGAAGTCCCAGGAGTTGTCGGTCCCGGTTCTGCTCCACCACGAAGAGCGGGTCGTGGCTATCCAGGAACTTCTTCACCTCCGGCGCGAACGGAAAGGCCCGGATGCGGAGGACGTCCACGGCCACTCCCCGATCCTGGAGCCGGTCTCGGGCCTCCAGGACGGCGGACCGGCAGCTCCCCACGGTGATGATCCCTACCCGGGTATCGACTTCTTCCGGGGCCGCCGAGGTCTCCAGGGCGGAGGACGGCTCCAGTACCTCGGGGGCCGGAAGGGTGGAGACGGACCCGTCTACCTTTCGGGCCAGGCGCTCCATGACATCGGCGTATGCATCCGGGTCCTCCGTGTACCTTCCGTATCGGTCGTGCCCGGATCCTCGGGTAAAGAACGCCCCCTTCGGGTGCACGCCCGGGAGGGTGCGTGCAGGGATGCCGTCGCCGTCCACGTCCAGGTAGCGATGGAACTTCTCCAGCTCCTCCAGCTCCCGGGCCCCCAGAACCTTTCCTCTGTCCGGGCGGTAGGCGTCGTCCCACTCCAGTGCCGGGATCACCCAGTCGTTCATTCCGATGTCCAGATCCGAGACCACGAAGACCGGGGTCTGGAACCGCTCCGCCAGATCGAAGGCCTGAACCGCCATCTCGAAGCACTCGCCGGGGTGGGCCGGGAAGAGGGCGATGTGCTTGGTGTCTCCGTGGGAGGCGTAGGCCACGGCCATCAGGTCTCCCTGCTGGGTCCGGGTGGGCATGCCGGTGGAGGGACCGGTGCGCTGCACATCGAAGAAGACCGCGGGAATCTCGGCGTAGTATGCCAGCCCGATGAACTCGCCCATCAGGGAGATTCCGGGGCCGCTTGTGGCTGTGAAGGACCGTCCCCCCACCCACGAGGCGCCGATGACCATCCCGGCGGCGGCCAGCTCGTCTTCGGCCTGGATCACGGCCACCCGATTGCGGCCCGATTCCGGGTCCTTTCGAAAGCGGTTGCAAAAGGCCTGGAAGGAGTCCACCAAGGAGGTGGATGGGGTGATGGGGTACCAGGCCGCCACAGTGGCACCGGCGTAGACGCAGCCCAGGGCCGCCGCGGTGTTCCCGTCCATGAGCACCTGTCCCGTCAGTGCGTCCATCCTTTCCAGGTGACCCGGAAGGGGACAGTCGAAGTGCTCCTTGGCGTAATCATACCCCAGACGAACCGCCTCGAAGTTCGCGTCGAGGAGCGCCTTCTTTCGGCCGTAAGTCTCCTGGAGGAGACCCTCCACCACCTCCATGTCCATGTCCAGGAGAGCCGCCAGGATTCCGGAGTAGGCGATGTTTTTCAGGAGGATCCGGGCCCGGGCCCCGTCGAAGCGTTCGTTGCAGAGGCGGGCCAGGGGAGCACCCAGGTAGGTCACGTCCTCCCGGATCGCTTGGGCGGGCAGGGGCCAGCTCGAGTCGTGGAGGATCCAGCCCCCGGGTCGTACCTCGGCCACGTCCTGGACGTAGGTGGCCGGATTCATGGCGACGATCAGGTCGAACTCGGCCTTTCGGGCCGTGTGTCCCTCCCGGTTCGCCCGGATCTCGTACCAGGTGGGGAGGCCTTGGATGTTGGACGGAAAGAGATTCTTCCCGGAGACAGGGATTCCCATCCGGAAGATGGACTTCATGAGAAGCCCGTTGGCGCTGGCCGATCCTGTACCGTTCACCGTGGCGATCTTGAAGGCGAAGTCGTTCACCTCCTTCTTCGGGGAGCCCTCCCGCGCTGGCGCAGGGAAATCGATGCGGCTCCGGGACCGTCGACCCCCGAGCGGCTCTCCGGCTTCGGTCTCGCTCACCGGGCCGCCTCCAGCTTCGCGCGGCGATCCGGGTGCTGGGCCCCGGCCTCCAGGCCCGCGTAGGGGATGAGCAGGTCCGACTTCCGCATATCCCAGGCTGCGGTGGGGCACCGTTCGGCGCAGAGCCCGCAGTGGAGGCAGACATCCTCGTCCTTGGCCATGATCCTCTCCGTGTG
>SKSR01000177.1 GCA_007122885.1 Gemmatimonadota bacterium | reverse complement strand
CCAAGGCGAAGATGGCCACCCAGCCGCCCAGACCCCACCACTCGCGCTCAGCTCCGCTCATGAGCACTCCCTGACAGGGTCGCTCCCGGTCGGGGCCCTACGAGAGGCACCCGACTTCCGGATCCATGGAAAAAGGAGGGTGTACCAGTTGCGAATCCTATGCCCGTGCCCGGCAGCCGACGCGGCTCCGGCCTGACCAACGCCCGCTGGCCGACCCGCCTCCGGGGCACCCAACCTCACCTGCGATTCCGGGGCTCAAGATGCGGATCCACCGGCTCCTCACCTTCCTACTTCCGGCCCTCCTCCTGGGGTCCATTGCTCCCGACACCGTTCGAGGCCAAAGCGTGGAGTTGGACGAAGGTACATTCCGCCTTTCGGTGAACGGGAACGAGGTGGGAACCGAGTCCTTCTCCATCCGTCGCTCCGGAGCCGGGGATGGGGCTCAGGTGATCGCCACGGCCGAGATCCGATGGGACGGCGCCGAGGAGCGCCTGGAACTCCGCCCTGCACTCCAGGCCCAGGGATCGCAGATGGCCGTTTCCGCATACCAGGTCAAAATCTCGGGGGACCGTGACGAAGAGATCTACGTCACCCTCGGGGATCGCCGCTTCCACACCAAAGTGATCTCGGCGCGGGGCGAGCAGGAAAGGGAGTATCGGGCTCAGCCGGGAACGATTCTACTCGATACCGGGATCGCACACCAGCTCTACTTCCTCCGCTCCCTTCTGGACGCCGGAGAGGCCACGTTCCCCGTGATCGTTCCCCGGGAAGGGCGCCAGGTGAGCTTGACCCTCACGGCGGATGGAAGGGAGACCATCCGGATCGGAGGAATCGAGGTGGAGGCCCGACGTTTCACCGTGAGGGGGGGCGAACAGGACCGGACCGTCTGGTTCGACAACCAGGGACGGGTACTGCAGGTGGACGATCGGGCCGCAGGATACCGAGCGGTCCGGGAGGAGCTTCCCGGTTGACCGGGCTCGATGTGCTGGCGGTGATGGCCCACCCGGACGATGCGGAGCTCCTTTGCGGCGGGGCTCTGGTCAAGAGCGCGGACTCCGGAGAACGAACCGGGATCCTGGATTTGACGGCCGGGGAGTTGGGTAGCCGGGGAAGTCGGGAGCTGCGGCGACGGGAAGCGGAGCGGGCTGCCGAGGTGCTGGGTCTGTCCATCCGGCGCGAGGCGGGACTTCCCGACGGTAACATTCGCAACACCGGGGAGAGCCGGCTCAAAGTGGCCCATCTCATCCGAGAGCTCCGGCCCCGCGTGGTGGTCACCCATTGGCTGGAGGGTCGCCATCCGGACCACAGGGAAGCGGCCCAGTTGGTCTACGACGCCGCCTTCTTGGCGGGGCTCCGCAACCTGGAGGCACCAGGCGAACCCTTCCGCCCCCACAAGGTGGTGCATGCCCTCGCCTTCCGGGAAGGTGTACCGGATCCCACCTTCGTGGTGGACATCTCCGATTCCTTCGAAAGAAAGCTCGAGGCCCTGGACTGCTACCAGTCCCAGTTCGAGGGCGTCACAGCGGCAGGGGAAGTCTTCCCGGGCGAGGACAGGCCGTTTCCGGAGCAGGTGAGAGCTCACGCCGCCCGGGATGGCGCTCGAATCCGAGCCGCGTACGGGGAGCCCTTTTGGACCCGGGAGACGATGAGAACTTCCACCCTCGGTGCCCTTCAGGTTTCCACCTTCTGAGTCGACGGCCGATGGACCGGGCCTCGCCGCTCAGCCGCAGCGGATCTCCAGAAGGAGGCGCCTCCAGCTCGGGACCTCCTCTCCGGACACCTTCAAGGCCCGAGCCTCGGCGGCCCCGCCGCTTCGAAGCCACGGGGCGAGCCAGACCCCTATTTCCCGGGGGAGATGGCCCACCGGATCGCCGGTGTGCAGGTGAACCCAGACCTCGGGGTCCGACTCTGCCAGAGGTTCGGGAATCAACCGAAGGGAATCCCCGACGGTCAGGCCCTCCAGGTGCCGATCTCTGCCAGCGAAAACCGTCCCGTGGACCGTCGCCCGAAAGCGCCGGGGACGATCACGGGGGAACGGCGGAGGCGTCATCGCCTGAGCGCCCTCACAGGACCGGGGTGTACGGTTCGGTGCACGGATCGGGGAACTTCTGATAAGTTACGCTGGTCGGTCCTGGTACGAAACGGTGCCCTCGGGCCCCTCCAGTCATCGCTCGAGAAATTCATGGACCCCATCTACTTGGATCACGCAGCCACCACTCCGCTCCGCCCCGAAGCCCGGGAGGCCATGGCGCCATACCTGGACCGGGAGTGGGGAAACCCCTCCAGCGTCCATCGCTGGGGCCGTAGCGCACGCAATGCCGTGGAGGAGGCCCGGGAACGGGTCGCCGAGGCCCTGGGGGTCTCGGCCACGGAGGTCTTTTTCGTTCGAGGGGGAACGGAGGCGGACAACCTGGCCTTCTTGGGACGAACGCGAAGCGCCAGGGCAGGAGGAAACGGGGTCCGGGCGGCCCTCACCACGGTGGAACACTCCGCCCTTCGAGAGGCGGCCGCACAGGCGGAGCGAGAAGGTGCCCAGGTCTACCGTCTGTCCGTGTCCCCGGGCGGGGAAGTGGATCTCGAGGCTCTGGACCGGTTCCTGGGGGAAGGGGGGGCTGTGGTTTCCGTCATGTGGGTCAACAACGAAACCGGTCTTCGACTTCCGGTGGAACAGGTGGCCCAACGGTGTCGCGCCCATGGAGTTCCATTCCATACCGATGCGGTTCAGGCCCTGGGGAGAGTCCCGGTGGAGCTGGCTTCCGTTCCCTGGGACCTGGTGACCTTCTCAGCTCACAAGGTGGGGGGCCCGAAAGGAGCGGCGGTGCTTCTGGCCAGGGACGTTGAATCCCTCGCTCCCCTGCACTACGGGGGTGGCCAGGAACACGGACTCCGACCTGGAACCGAGGACGTGGCAGGGGCCGTCGGCCTGGCACGTGCCGTGGGGTTGGCTGTGGAGGAGAGAGAAGCCGAAGAGGCACGTCTGACAAGGCTGCGGGAGAGCCTCGAAGCGGGCCTCCGGGCCAGGATCCGGAACCTTCGGGTCCATGGAGAAGAGGGGATCCGTGCGCCGCACCTCTTGAACGTGGGCGTCCCGGGCTTGGATGCCGCCGCCCTGGTAATGAGCCTGGACTTGGCCGGCGTGGCCGCCTCCCAGGGTTCAGCGTGCCGGAGTGGTTCGTCAACCGGGAGCCCCGTCCTGGAAGCCCTGTATGGAGAGGAGGTTGAAGGGGTGGCGACCCTGCGCCTGAGCCTTGGCTGGACCACCGGACCCGAGCAGGTGGAGGAGGCCGTGCGCCGGATCGCTTCAACAGTCGAGAAGCTCTTGGAGATGGAGGCCGCATCGTGACCGAGTACGGCCACCGAGTCGAGGAAGGAAGCAGGAACGGGAAGGCGATGAACGGGAGAGGGGAGAGAATTCTGGTGGCCATGTCCGGGGGGGTCGATTCATCCGTGGCCGCCGCCCTTCTGGTAGAGCAGGGCTACGAGGTGGTGGGAGCCACCATGAAGACCTTCTGTTACGCCGAAACACCCGCCCACGGGAAGACCTGTTGCGGCCTCGACGGGATCCGGGACGCTCGACGGGTGGCGCAGACCCTGGGGATCCCCCATTACGTCTTCGACGTGGAGGAGGATTTCACGCGGGACGTGATCGACGACTTCGTCGCGGAGTACGCCGAAGGCCGGACCCCGAATCCCTGCGTCCGGTGCAACTCCAACACGAAGTTTCGTGACCTCCTGAATCGGGGGCGGGCCCTGGAGTGCCAGGGGATCGCCTCGGGACACTACGCACGGGTCCAGCAGGAGCCGAGCGGCTCCCCCCGGGTCCTCCGCGGACGCGACCGACAGAAGGATCAGTCCTACTTTCTTTGGGGGCTGCCCGGCGAGATCCTGGCCCGGCTTCACCTTCCGGTAGGAGACCTGACGAAGGAGGAGGTCCGGGACCGAGCCCAGGACCTGGATCTGGCCACCGCCGACAAACCGGAATCCCAGGAGATCTGCTTCGTCCCCACGGGAGACTACCGTGATCTGCTGACACGACGCATGCAGCCGTCCCACCCGGCCCTCGAACCGGGTCCCATCGTGACGACGGACGGGACGGTGGTGGGGGAGCACACGGGCTACGCAGGCTTCACCGTGGGCCAGAGGAAGGGGCTGGGCGGGGGTTTCCGTGAGCCCCATTACGTTCTGGAAATCCGGCCCGAGAGGCGGGAGGTGGTCATCGGCCCCCGCGAGGAGCTCCATGTGGAGGGGCTCGAAGCTGGTGAAGCCAACTGGTTCCAGGCCCCTCCCGCGAAGGGGACGGCGATCCATGTGCAGATCCGCTACGGAGCGGAGCCGGTGCCCGGAACGGTGCTGCGAACCGGGGATCCCTTCCAGGTGGCCTTCCGGGTCCCCCAGCCGGCGGTGACGCCGGGCCAGTCCGCAGTGGTCTTCCGTGGTGAGGAGCTGCTGGGAGGAGGACGGATCACCCGGGCCCTGCCAACCGCGAAAGCGCCCCCCCCAACCCGGATGATGGAGACACGCTGACCCTGCCGGGCGTTCAGCGCCCAGGCACCCCTCAACCCCTTTCGCTACTCCACTTCGCCCGCGTCGCGGAGGAGCGCCACCAGGTCGCCCCCCGAACCGTTATTGACGAGCTTCTCGGCGTAAGTTCGGTCCCCCTCCACCTCCACCACCCTGGGGCGACGGCGCGGGTTGGTACGGCACCGGAACACGATCCGTGCCGGCTCCGGAAGCCCGTAACGGTTGGTGGAGGCGTACGTCTCCCACTCTTCGAAGTCCTCGTCGACGATGACCCGGGACATGCGGTGTCTCTTCCCCCTTCTTGAGCTCAATGCTTGAGGTTCGCCGCCCGCGCGAACTCCTCGAAGGCCTCTTTCTCCTCCTCCGAAAGGGATTCCGGTACCTGAAGCTGTACCTCCACGTACTGATCCCCTCGGCGTCCGTCCTTCTCCACTCCCTGCCCGCGAAGCCTGAACCTGGTGCCCGGCTGCGTTCCCGGGGGGATTCGCAGCACCACCGACCTTCCGTGTACGGTCCGGACCTTCATCTTCGAGCCCAGCGTGGCCTGGGCCACGTTGATGGGCACGGCTACATGGATGTCCAGACCATCGCGCTGAAAAAAGTTGTGAGGCTTCACCTTGAAAGTGAGGAGGAGATCACCCGGTGGGCCTCCCCCCGGCGGCCGCTCTCCTTTTCCACTGAGTCGGAGCTTGGAGCCCGTGTCCACCCCCTTGGGCACGTTCACCTGAACCTTCCGGTTCTGGCGAAGCTCACCTGCACCGGAGCAGGAGGCACAAGGCTGCTCCGGCACCGTTCCACGCCCCATACACGCGGGACAGGGCCGGTTCACGGCGAAGCCGCCCTGACCGAAAGACACGGCCCCACTCCCTCCACACTCCTGGCACCGGAGCCGCTTGGTGCCCGGGGCCGCACCGGAGCCGGAGCAGAGCGCACATTCCTCGGTGATGGGTACGGTGACCTGCAACTTGCCACCTGAGACGGCCTTCTCGAAAGAAAGCTCGACCACGTACTCCACGGGCCTGGCCCGCCGCGCTTCCGTCCTTCCCGTCTCCCCTCTCCGGCCCCGATCGAAGATCGATCCGAACAGATCGCCCAGCCCTCCGAGTCCGCCCAGATCTTCGAAGCTGAATCCCTCGCCCCCTCCACCCGGCCCGTACCCTCCACCACGCCCCGAAGGACGAGCCCGTCCCCCGCCTTCGCGGGAGCCCTGAGCCCCGAAGCCGAAGCTTCCGAACTTCCGCATCTGATCGTACTGCTTTCGTTTCTCGGGATCGGAAAGGACGGAGTACGCCTCCCCCACCTCCTTGAAGCGTTCCGACGACTCCGGATCGTCCGCGTTGGCGTCGGGGTGGTACTTCTTCGCCAACTTCCGATACGCCTTCCGGATTTCGTCCTGACTGGCGTTCTCCGGGACCCCGAGAACCTTGTAGTAATCTTTGGTGGTCGTGGACATGTCCGGGCTCCCCCTCGACCGAACCTCTTCAGTCGCTCTTCTGAACGCTCACCCGCGCGGGCCGGACCAGGCGGCCCTTGAAGCGACAGCCCCGCTGAAAGACCTGGTGGACCCGGCCATCTTCGTCGGACGATTCGGCGGGCACCCGCATGACGGCCTCCATGGTCTCCGGACTGAACTCCTCTCCTTCAGGGTCGAGCATCTCCACACCCGACTCCTCCAGCACCCCTTGGAGCTTTCGCGCCACCAACTCCACACCTTCCAACAGGCCCACCACTTCCGTCTCTTCCGGGTCCACTTCCTGAACACGGCTCAGGTCGTCCAGAGCATCGAGAAGCTTCCCCACCAACTCGGCTTGAGCCCGAATGCTCGATTCCTGCATTTCGGCCTGCGATCGACGCCGGTAGTTCTCGAACTCGGCCGCCAAACGTAGATGTCGATCATTCAGGGCATCCAACTCCTCCTTGAGAGCCGCCACCTCGGTCCCCTCCTCCTCGTCCGGATCGCCCTGTCCTCCAGGGGAACCCCCTTCCACTTCTCGTTCGATGCGTTCCCCCTCCCTCTCCTCGCCTTCGACTCCGGCTCGGAGCGGCGCTTCCGAGTTCCCTTCCTCGGTGTCGGAGCGCCGCTCGCCCTGGGTCTTCCTATCGAAATCCTCATTCATGGGCTTGCTTCCTTCCCATCGGCTGATGTTGCCGGCCCCGGAACCTTACCCCCCGGACCTGCGGCTGCCTGCCGGACAGGTGTATCCCCGAACGGGACCCTCGGATCCCGTCCCATCCACCCCACCGGCTTCGAACGTCACGGCTTCGGGGCTGCGGTGGCCTGGAGGTCTTCCAGAAGGAGGCTCAACACCGCATCCACGCTCGCACGCCGGACCCGTTCCCTGCTTCCCGGAAATCGCAACGCCTCGGTCCGGACTTTCCCCTGGATCCAAGCGGCGATACAGACGGTACCCACCGGCTTTCGATCACTGCCACCACCCGGCCCCGCAACCCCGGTCACGGCCAAACCCGTCTCGGCCCCGGTGCGTTCGGCCACCCCTGCGGCCATTTCTCCGGCCACCTCCTCAGAAACGGCTCCGTGCTCCCGCAAGGTCGCTCGGCGGACACCGAGGAAGTCCTCCTTCATCGGGTCCGAATAAGAGAGCGCCCCACCGACGAAGTAGGCCGACGCCCCTGGAGTCTCGGTGATGCGGCCGCCCAAGAGACCGCCGGTACAGCTCTCCGCCACCGCCAACGTCCACGCTCGTTCATGGAGGGCTTCCCCGACAGCTTCAGCGAGCCCTCCCGTTGCGGGAAGGAGGACGGAGCGGCGAGGGCCCAGAAGCTCCACGAGATTGCGTGCCGCGTCCGCCACCTGGGCGTCCAGGAAATTCGGATCGGGGCCACGAGCCGAAAACCGGACCCGGACCCCTCGGGCTCCGGGGAACGTAGCCGTCTCGAAACCCGTATGGCCCGCGGTTCGGAGCTCCGCCGCCCGTACAGCCACTCGCGATTCGGGCAACCCGAAGACATGAACGCTCCGATGCCGGATCGGACGGAGTCGTTCTCCGAGCCTGGCACGGACGCGGGGCACCACCTCCTCCACCAGGATCCGCTCCAGCTCTTCCGGAACCCCCGGAAGGAGGAAGAGAAGACTCCGGTCCGAATCCAGGACCAGGGCCGGCGCGGTCCCCACCAGATTGGGTAGGAGTTGCGCCCCGCGGGGCCTGGAAGCTTGACGACGGGCCCCTTCCGGAGCAGGTCCGCCCCCCCGAGCAGCCGAGCGTCGACTCAGCTTCGATTCCACCGCTCCGTCCACCTCCATCGGGATATCCAGAGCTCGGGCCACGGCTTCCCGGGTCCGGTCGTCCTCGGTGGGCCCCAACCCCCCGCTGACCAACGTAATCGTCGAGTCCGCCAACACGGCCTCGAGTCCCTTGGACAGGGCGTCGAGCTCGTCGGGGAGAACCGAAATGCCCACGACACGACAGCCCACCTCGCTCAAGATCCGGGCCATCTCCGGGCCATTCCTATCCACTCGCCCCTCGACCAGGAACTCGTCTCCCACGACGACCACCTGCGCCCGGGGAGGGTGGGCACTCATCCGTCCTGTTCTACGGGACGCCCCACATCCCGATACTCCCAGAAATAGACGACCATGGAGTAGACCGTCAGGAAGAGGGCCACGGCCAGGGACACGGCCACAAACCCTCGGTGAAACGCAGACCAGCCCGCCCAAAGGCTCCCGTCCCACCCCCGCTCGTCCGCGGCTCGAACAAGCAGATACCAGAGGATAAGGCTTCCACTGAAGAGGTTCTGTATGAACGCCTTCGCCTTGCCGGAGGAACCGGCTGAGATGACCCTGCCCTTCCTGGCCGCCCAGCTTCTGAAGAGGGTGACCGCCCCCTCACGGATGAAGAAGACCAGAAGCACCCAAAGGGGTAACGGACCCCAGCCCGGAACCTCTCCCAGCTCGTCGGATCGGTGGGACACCACGTAGAAGGGCACCAGCGTGGCCGCCAGCAGGAGCTTATCCGCCACCGGATCCAATAGCTTCCCCATGTCCGTGACCCAACCGTATTTCCGGGCCAGGAAACCGTCCCAGAGATCGCTCAAACTGGCCATTACGAAAACCACGAAGGCCACGAAAAGAAGGGAGACGCTCGGGGAAAGGATCAGCACCACGAGGACCGGAGAAACCAGGATCCGCCCCCCGGTGATCAGATTGGGAAGGTTCAAACGGCCGGAGCTCATGGGCTCGGGTCAGCTCAGGGCCTTTACGACCCGCTTGCTCACGGCCTTGAGAGCCTCGAAGACTCCGTCGCCCTGAGTCGCGATGGATTCGAAGTCTGGAACGCCCCCAGGGTTCAGCTGGGCCCGGAGCTCGGAAACAGGAAGAACGTCCTCCAGGTCCCGCTTGTTGTACTGAAGTGCGAACGGAATTTCCCGAAGATCGTACCCGTAGGCCTGCAGGTTCTCGTACAGGTTGTGCATGGCCTCGATATTCGCCTCGGCCCGGTCCACCTGCGAATCGGCCACGAAGATGATCCCGTCCACTCCCTTGAGGATGAGCTTCCGGCTCGCGTTGTAGTACACCTGCCCGGGCACGGTGTAGAGGTGGAAGCGGGTCTGAAAGCCGCGGATGGAGCCCAGGTCGATCGGGAGGAAGTCGAAGAACAGCGTACGATCCGTTTCGGTGGCCAACGAGATCATCTTCCCCCGGGTATCCGGGTTCACCTTCGAATAGACGTACTCCAGGCTCGTGGTCTTCCCGCCCAGCCCGGGACCGTAGTAGACGATCTTACAATTGATCTCCCGGCTGGCGTAGTTGATCATCGACATGGTTCGGCTCTCAACCCTCGTGCCGGAAGATGCGCTCGATCTCCGCTTGGGCCTCTTCCGCCCAACCCGGCGAGAGGCCTCGGGGGCCGCGGGCCGCCAACGCCCCGTACACCT
>SKSR01000103.1 GCA_007122885.1 Gemmatimonadota bacterium | reverse complement strand
AGCAGGCCCGTGGAGAAGCCGAGGAAGCGGGAGGCGAAGTCGTCGACCCAGGCGTCCACTCGGATGAACGGGATGAGCACACCCACGGCGATGACCGCCCCGGGGATCGAGTACCCCAGGACCGAGATCCGCTCGGCCATCCGGTGGAGGGGTGTGGGGTGGAGTCGGACCGTGTAGACGACCAAGAGGGCGGTGATGACGGTGAGGAGCGCGGCCCCCAGGGCCAAGCCGAACGAGTTCAGGGCCAGGGACAGGAACTCCCGGTCCAGAAACTCGGGTGCCGTGGCGAACGACCAGGCCAGGAGCTGGATCACCGGAAGCACGAACCCCAGGGCCACCGGAAAAGCGCATGCCCCGAAGGCGGCCCACCCTTTTATTCCCGAGAGGGCGAAGCGGGACGGTGGGCCGCTTCCGCCCCGGGCGTCGTCGAAGCGGGCTCGTCCCCGCTGGGCTCGCTCGATGAGGATCAGGGCGAAGACGAAGAGGAGCAGGCACGCCGAGAGGCGGATGGCGGCGTCGGCATCCCCCAGGGAGAACCAGGCTCGGAAGATCCCCAGGGTGAATGTGGGGACGCCGAAGTAGGCTACGGCCCCGTACTCGTTCAGCACCTCCATGAGGACCAGAGTGACTCCGGCCACGATGCCGGGTCGGGCCATGGGGAGGGCCACCCGGAAGAAGGAGGCCCACGGAGATTTCCCCAGGATCCGGGCGGTCTCGAGAACGCCTCCGGTCTGCTTGAGGAAAGAGGCCCGGGTGATGAGGTAGACGTACGGGTAGAGGACCAGGGACATCATCACCGTGACCCCGCCCACGGACATGAGGCCCGTGCGGATGCGGGCCGTGGTGAGCGGATCGAGGAAAAGCTGGAGGAACGCCTGGGCTGGTCCCGTATGGGCCAGAAGCTCGGCGTAGGTGTAGGCCACGATGTACGTGGGGATGGCCAGGGGAAGGACCAGGGCCCACTCGAAGGCGCGCCGAAGAGGAAAGTCGCATGCGGTTACGAGCCATGCCGACGAGATTCCCATGAGGAGAGTGAGTCCGCCTACCCCCACGATGAGGATGAAGGAATTGACCACGTAGTCCTGGAGCACCGTGGCCGAGAGGTGCTGCCAGGTTTCACTGGGCTCCCCGAAGACACCCACCAGGATGGAAAGGAGGGGGAGGAGGACGAGGAAGACGGAGACCCCCGTCAGAAGGGTCCACGGCGTGAGGGTGAAGCGGAGGTTCGGGAGAGTGCGGACGCCGGCCCCGATCCGCTGGGCGAGGCCCCGGGCTACCGCCATCCCACCCGGTCGAAGATCCGGACTGCCTCATTGTTCAGCTCCCCGAGTTGGGCCAGGTCCAGGGAGTCGGGTCGGAACTCACCCCAATCCGCAAGGGGACCGGCCCATGCCACGTCCTCTCTCACCGGATATTCGTAGTTCGCTTCGGCGAACGCCTCCTGCGCCTCCGGTCCCGTCAGAAATTCCAGGAGCCGGATGGCGTTGTTCCGGTTGGGGGCGTGTGCGGTGACACCGGCGCCGCTCACGTTCACGTGGGCGCCCCGGCCGTCCTGGTTCGGGAAGAAGACCCCGATATCCCGGGCCAGCTCCCGGGACGCCGCCTCCTCATGGTGGAGGAGGCGCCCTATGTAGTAGCTGTTCACCAGGGCCACGTCTCCAACCCCCGCCGCAACGTCCCTGATCTGGTCGGTGTCGTTTCCCTGCGGGGAGCGGGCGAAGTTCGCCACGACCCCCGAGGCCCACTCTTCGGCCTCTTCCTCGCCCAGGGCGGCGATCATGGAGGCCAGGTGGGAGACGTTGTAGATGTTCTCGGACGAGCGAACGAGGATCCGGCCCTCCCATTCGGGTTCGGTGAGCGCTTCGTAGGTGGAGAGCTCCTCCGGGGAGACACGGTCCCGATGATACGCGATGATTCGGGCTCTCATGGTGAGCCCGTACCAGTATCCCTCCGGATCCCTCAAATGGGGCGGCACGTTCTCGTTCAGCACCGGGGATTCCACGGGCTGCAGGAGATCCCGGGTCTTGGCTCGGTGGAGCCGGCCGGCGTCCACCGTGATCAGGACGTCGGCCGGAGACCGGGTGCCTTCCCGCTCCAGGCGGGTGATCAGCTCGTCGGCGGACGCACTCACCACACGGACGCGGATTCCGGTTTCCTCGGTGAAACGGTCGAAGAGCTCGTCGTCCGTGTCGTAGTGCCGGTGACTGTAGACATTCACCACATCACCGGCGTCGGGTGCGCAGCCGGCGGCCACGGCGGCCAAGAGGCCCACGAGGGTTGTCTGTCGCAGCATCCGCAGCATCGCTCGGGTCGTTTTCGGTGGAACGAGTCGTCGGCCCGTCGAGTCCGTCGTCCCCCTGGGCCCGTGCTGTTCGCAGCGAGCATGTGCGCGGAGCCGGACCGAATCCCTGAGAACGAAACTTAATCTCATCCAGCCAGGGACGAAACGGCCCAGGAGTAGTGATCCCGACACAGTTCCGGGATCGATGGGTGGGGACGGACGAGACCGATGGCACTGGCCCCGGAGCGGCGCGTCAGTCCAGAGTGAGGGTCAGGGCGGCCCCTGTGAGAGTGCGTGCCCGATCGCTCACAACGAAGGCCAGCACATCGGCGATCTCCCGGGGTGGGATCCACGTCGACGGGTCGGCGTCCGGCATGGCCTCCCGGTTGGCCGGCGTGTCGATGATCTTGGGGACCAGCGCGTTCACCGTGACCCCGTTCTCCACCGCCTCCCGGGAAAGGCTATGGGTGAGGTTCAGGACGGCGGCCTTGGAGGCGCTGTACGCTGCGAGGCGACCCTGCCCCCTTTCCAAGGCTGGAAAGGCGGAGACGTTGACGATCCGGCCCCATCCTGCGGTCCGCATGAGGGGAAGGGCGGCACGGGAGCAGACGAAGGCGCTTGTAGCGTTCACCTCGAGAAGGTTGCGCCAGTCGCTTACCGAGGTCTCCTCCACCGGCGCCATGGAGAAACCGCCCACCAGGTTACAGAGGATCGAAGGGGGGGCGGCCTCGTCGCCGATCCGGGCCAGGAGGTCTTCCACCTGGTCGGGGTCCGTCACGTCCGTCCGGTGCAGGTGGACCCGGTCCCCCGCAGGGCCCAGGAACCGCTTCAGGGAGTCCACTTCGCTCTCGTCGACCCAGGTGGCGTGGACGGAAGCACCCCGATCGTGCAGGGCCAGTATGACGTGCCGGCCGAGGGCTCCCGTACCTCCCGTTACCAGAGCCACCTGGCCGCTCAGCTCCTCTCCGCCAGCGGCGTCCGGTACCTTGGATTCGGTCGTCATGCCTTGGAGCCTCCAGGCTGTGAGGGAACCGCGCACGGCAGCCGACCCGGGGCAGGGTGCCCTCCTTCCCCTTCGGGGTCAAGGTCTCTCGCCCTCCGCCTTGCCCGGGAAGGCCCGGGCTTTCTACCTTCGGGTGCTCTGCCGGGCCCGAACGGGTCCGTCCGGGTTCGGGACCGGCAGATCGGGCCGAAGGGTTCGTTTCGGCGAGACAGGCCCCTTCACAACCACTACAGCTCATGCCTTCGGAGCGGCGAGACATGTCCGGATACCAGCACGCACAGGTTCCTGAAGACGGGGACGAGATCAGGGTGAAGAACGGGCAGCTCAAGGTGCCCGAAGAGCCGATCATCCCCTTCATCGAAGGGGATGGGATAGGGCCGGACATCTGGCAAGCCACCCGCCGGGTGGTGGACGCGGCGGTGGAGCACGCCTACGGGAAGGACCGGAGGATCTCGTGGATGGAGATCTTCGCCGGTGAGAAGGCCCAGGAGGAGACGGGCGAGTGGCTCCCTGAAGAGACCTTCCAGGCTCTGCGGGACTTCAAAGTGGGAATCAAGGGACCGCTCACCACTCCGGTGGGGAGGGGAATCCGGTCCCTCAACGTGACCCTTCGGCAGGTCCTCGACCTCTACTCCTGCATCCGTCCGTGTCGCTGGGTGAAGGGCGTGCCTTCCCCGATGAAGGAGCCGGAGCGGCTCGACGTGGTGATCTTCAGGGAGAACACCGAGGACGTCTACGCCGGCATCGAGTGGGAGTCGGGGACCGAAAACGCCGAAAAGGTCCGCCGCTTCCTGGTCCACGAGATGAGAGAGGACATCCGGGAGCTGAGCGGGATCGGCGTGAAGCCCATCTCCCCCTTCGGCACGAAGCGGCACGTGGCCGCCTCCATCCAATACGCCCTGGACCGGGGACGAAACTCGGTGACCCTGGTCCACAAGGGGAACATCATGAAGTTCACCGAAGGGGCGTTCAGCGATTGGGGCTACGAGGTGGCCCAGGAGAAGTTCGCCGATTCCACCATTCCAGAGGCCCGGGTGTGGGAAGGCGACGATCCCGGAGGGAAGGTCGTGATCAAGGACCGGATCGCCGACGCCATGTTCCAGCAGGTCCTCCTCCGTCCGGACGAATACGAGGTGATCACGACTCCGAACCTGAACGGCGACTACCTTTCCGACGCCTGCGCGGCTCAGGTGGGCGGGCTCGGAATGGCTCCCGGCGCCAACGTGGGAGACGAGGTGGCCCTCTTCGAAGCCACCCACGGGACGGCGCCCAAGTATGCGGGTCAGAACAAGGTGAACCCGGGTTCCTTGATCCTTTCCGGGGTGATGATGCTGGAGCACCTGGGCTGGAAGGAAGCGGCTCAGACCGTGTATCGAGGGTTGGAGGGAGCGATCCAGGCCAAGACCGTCACGTACGACCTGGAGCGGCAGATGGAGGGGGCCACGAAGGTGTCCACTTCCGATTTCGCCGAGGCCATCGTCCAGCACATGGGGTGAGCCGCCGCCAGCCGGATGCTTCGCCCGTCCCGTGAACCCTGACCCGGAACGCCGCAGATGAAGATCGAACACCGACCGGGTGCACCGGACCGACTGGATACGCCCCTCCTGGCCCTGGCCGCCTTCGAAGGGGACGCACCCTCCCAGGAGATCCTGGATCTCCTTCCGGGGGAGCGGGCCCAGGTCCTGGAACGGGCCTGGCGGGACGATGAGTTCCGGGGCCGAACGGACACCTCGATCCTCCTCCACGCCGGAGGCGACGATGAAGGTCCCCGGCGCTACCTGGTCCTTGGTGCGGGCAGCCGGGAGAAGGCGGACGGTGAAACCATTCGTCGGTTGGGTGGACGGGCCGTCCGGAAGGCGGAGGCGTTCCGTCTGGGTTCCGTTGCGCTCCACCTCCCGAACGTCCAGGGGCTGGACGACGAGGCGGCGGCCCAGGCCGGGGCCGAAGGATTGGCTCTGGCCGCCTGGAGGTTCGAAGAGCTCCAGGCCGAGGACGATGAGCGTCCTCGAAGGCCGGTGGAGGCGGCCGTGGTGACCGGGCGGGGGAACCAGGGGGACGAGGAGAGGGGCGTCCGTGCGGGGACCGCCACCGCCCGGGCGGAGAACCTGGCCCGGACGCTCCAGAGCAGGCCGGGGAACGTGGCCACCCCCAGCCATTTGGCGGAGGTGGCCGAGGCTCTGGCGTCCGACTCGTCGCTGGAGGCAACGATACTCGGCCCAGAGGAGATGGAGGCGGAAGGGATGGGCGCCTTGCTGGGCGTATCCAGGGGTTCCGCCGAAGAACCACGGTTCATCGTGCTGGAGCACAAGGGGGGAGAGGCGAGCGACCCTCCCGTCGCTCTGGTCGGGAAGGGGCTGACCTTCGACTCCGGGGGTATCTCCATCAAGCCCTCCGGAGGGATGGAGGACATGAAGTACGATATGTCCGGAGGAGCGGCGGTCCTGGCGGCTATGCAGGGAGTGGCCGAGCTGGAGGTGCCCGTGAACGTTCTCGGGGTGGTTCCGGCTTCGGAAAACCTTCCTTCGGGGACGGCACTGAAACCGGGGGACGTGATCCGGACGCGAGCGGGTAAGACGGTGGAGGTGATCAACACCGACGCGGAGGGCCGCCTCATCCTGGCCGACGCCCTTTCGTGGGTCAGGGACCGTAAGCCGTCGGCGGTGCTGGATTGTGCCACCCTCACCGGTTCGTGCGTGGTGGCCCTCGGACATCATGCAGCGGCTGTCCTGGGCAGCGACGATGATCTGGTCCAGGAAGTGAGGGATGCGGGCGACCGAGCTGGTGAGCGGTGCTGGCCCCTCCCCCTCTGGGACGTCTACCGCCGCCAGTTGGACAGCAAGGTGGCCGACATCAAGAACGTGGGAGGGCGGCCGGCCGGAACGATCACAGCAGCCCACTTCCTCAAGGAATTCGTGGGCGATGTCCCGTGGGCCCACCTGGACATCGCGGGGACGGCGTACGGGGAAGGGAAGCTTCCCTACCGCCGGGACGGCGGCTTCGGTTTTCCGACCCGGCTTCTCCTGGAGTGGGTCCGGGGTCGGGCTCCTTGACGCTTCTCCCCTGGCTCGCCGCGGCCGCCCTCCTGGCTGCGCCCGGTGGGCTGTGGGGAGCTCCTCCGCCGACCGAGAGGGGGGTGGACGGGACCGTCTTGGACGGAGCGCTCGGCCACCTGCATGGGGCCTCACAGCTTCCCGGCCAGCTCTTTTCCCCCTCGCCACCCGACACGATCCCTCCCGACACCCTGCCGGAAGTGGAGCCGGATCCCCCGGCGGATACGATTCCGGAGCTGGACTTCCCGCCGGAAGTAGAGGGAATCGACCTGGAGGAGATCCGGGAGGAGTTCCGAGTGCTGGACTTTCCTCAAGTCCGCAGCGAGCCGACACCGTCGTGGGCTGGTGGGGTCTGGGAGTGGGACCGGGAGGACCTGAAGGCGTTGAAGGGTTACTCCCTGGTGGATCTGGTGGAGGAGGTTCCAGGAGTGGTGGGGTTGCGGACCGGGGACTACGGGCACCCGGCGGCTGCTTCGGCCTTCGGTGTCACGGCAGGGCGGATCCGGGTGTTCCTGGACGGCTTCGAGATGGCCCCGCTCGACGGTGGGATGCCGGACCTGTCACGGGTTTCCCTTTCCGGCCTGGACGGGGTACGGGTGGAACGGCGGATGTCCGAGCTCCGGATCCACCTCCGGGGGGTCCGCCTAGAGGATCCGGAGCCCTACTCGTTCATCCACGCCGGGACGGGGGACCTGAACACCAACCTCTTCAGCGGCGCTTTCGCGCACCCCCGGGTTCTGGGGGGAAACGTAGCCGTTTCCCTGGACCGACTGGATACGGACGGAACCAACCGTAGGAACCCTGGTTCGACCTTCGGGGGCTCCTTCCGCTACTCCTACCATCCAGACGAGGATCTGGCCGTGGGGGTGGAGCTTCGGAGGTCCTCGAGTCGGCGATCCGAGGATAGCTACCGGCCGCGGGAGCTCCAGCGGACCGACTGGCTCGTCCGCGGTCGGTGGCGGGTCCGGGAGGGCTGGGTCGCCGAGGCGTTCGGAGGACGGGGACGCCTGGAGCCCGGAGGTGAGGAACGGCTGGAGGAGCTTCCCGTCGAGGCCCGGGAGACCTTCGACCCGGGGCCCAGAAGTCAAATGGGGGTGAGCACTCGATTTCGAGGAGACTGGGTCTGGGCGGACGGCGAACAGGTGTTCCACAGTGGCGAGGGTTGGGCGGACGGCCGCACCTCTTTTCGCGTAGGCGGAAGCATACCGGGGTGGGGAGGTGGAGAAGCGGGTTGGGAGCGGGAGTGGTGGGACTGGGGCGGTGCTTCCGTTGTTCGGGGAAGGCTATGGAGCGGCCCCTGGGCCGGGATCACCGTCTTCGGGGAGGCGGACAGCGGTCGCCGAGGAGTTCCCGTGGTGCCCGCCATCGAGGAGGCGGACGGCGAGCCGGACGACCCCGGGGTCCCACAGCAAACCGACGACTCGTGGGGGAGGGAGGGCGGTGGTTGGACGCCCATGGCGACGACCGAGACCATGCCGGAGGAGCCAGGCTCCGAACTTCGGTCCAGCCAGAGAACTACGCTCAGAGCCGGAGCCCACGGTGAGTGGGGAGGGCTGGCTCTCTCCGGCGCGTGGGTCTACCTGTCGGCGGACTCACTTCCCCCGTTGGGGCTTCCCATGGACCGGGACGCCGCCGTCATGCCCGGCGGGGACCTGGGGGGAGTGGAGGCGGAAGGGCGTATCCCCGTTCCTCTCCTGGACGGACTCGCCCTCAGGGGGTCGGTCATGCACTGGTTCCCGGACGAAACGCCCCGCTACCTTCCGAGAACCGTATGGGACGCCCGGCTCGCGTTCCACGATACGTTCTTCCCCACCGAGAACCTGGAGGTCTGGGCCGACGTGGGGGTTCGGGGGAGGGAGCGCATGTTCTCGGCGGTTCCCGCTCCCCCTCCGGGGCAGGACCCAGTGACCCTGAACGCCCTTCCATTTCAGCCCCACTGGTACTTCCGCCTACAGATCCGGGTCGTCACGGTGCGGGCCTTCCTTACCTGGGAGAACATGACCCAGCGGACGAACAACCAGGATTTCGAGGAGCGGATCCTTCCGGGGATGCGGACGGTGTGGGGAATCCGCTGGACCATGTGGGATTGAGCGCGGGGCCGGGATTCTCGGCGAGGAGGAGGGGGACCGTCGGGCACGAATGGGTCCGGGGGATGGCCGCCCGGGGTGCCCTCCGACGGGGTTCGAGGAGGTCCCGCCGAGTCGAAGGCCGGTGGTTGAGGAGCGGACGAAGCAGGATGTATAATAGAAGGCTCGGGGAGGGATCGTGCTCCGGAGCATGACGGGTTACGGCGAAGCGGAACGAGAGACCGAGGCGGGCACCCTCCGGGTGGAGATCCGGACGGTGAACCATCGGTATTTCCACCTGACCGTGCGAGGGCCGCAGGAGTTGGACCGGATCTCCTCCACGCTGGAAGGGTGGCTCAAGGAGGGGCTTTCCCGGGGACATGCGTCCGTCCGGGTGACCCTGGCTCGCGGAGAAGGCTCGAGCCCCCCGCCCATGGAGGTGGATTTGGATCGGGCCCGACGGTACCAGGAGGGCCTCACCCTGCTTCGCGACGCCCTGGGCCTGAGTGGGGAGGTGGACCTCGAACTCATAGCCCGGTTCTCGGATCTCTTCCAGGTCCCCGAAGAGGCCCGGCAGGCCCCGCCGTTGGATTTGAAGGCTCTGGAGGTCGCGGTGGCGGAGGCCCGGCGGGCCGTGGTGGCCATGCGCGAAGAGGAAGGCGAGCGGCTGCGGGCCGACTTGGAAGCCCGCACGCTCGTAATGGAGCGCCGGCTCGACGAAATCGAGGCCAGGGCTCCCGAGCGTTTGGTGGAGGAGCGGGATCGGCTCCGGAAGGCGGTCCAGGAGCTCACGGAGGGCGTGGGGGTGGATGAGGAGCGGCTGGCCCGGGAGGTGGCGCACCTGGCCGAGCGATGGGACATCAGCGAGGAGCTCGTCCGGTTCCGAGCCCACCTGGACGCCTTCTGGGACGCCTTGGAGAGCGAGAGCGAGGAGCCGGTAGGCAAACGACTCGGGTTCCTGGTGCAGGAGCTTCTCCGAGAGGTGAACACCATTGCTTCCAAGGCGAACGATGCAGGGATCGGTCAGGGT
>SKSR01000162.1 GCA_007122885.1 Gemmatimonadota bacterium | reverse complement strand
TGGAACGATGTCGATCCGTTCACCCCCGAGCTCGGAGACCACGGCCTGCACCCGGGACCCTTTCAACCCCACGCAGGCCCCCACGGGATCGATGGAGTCATCTCGGCTGGAGACGGCGATCTTGGTTCGGCCGCCCACTTCACGGGCCTTGGCCTTGATCTCCACGATCCCCTGGTAGATCTCGGGGACCTCCAGCTTGAAAAGGGCCTCCACGAACTCCGGGTCCGCACGGGAGAGGATGAGGCGCGGTCCGCGAGGAGTCTCGTCCACCTTCTTGAGTACGGCGCGGATGGGATCCCCCTGCCGGAAACGCTCTCGGGGGTTCTGTTCCTTCCAAGGGATGATGGCCTCGGCGTCCTTCGCCCGATTCATCATCACCACGATCTTGCCCCGTTCGATCTGTTGCACCTCGCCGGAGAGCAACTCTCCCACTCGATCCTCGAACTCCTCCCGGACTCTCTCCCGCTCCCCCTCCCGCACACGCTGGACGATCCTCTGCTTCGTAGCCATGACGGCGTTTCGGCCGAACTCGCCGAAATCCACCGGAATTTCCATCACATCGCCCACCTCGAAGGTGGGATCGTCCCAACGGGCCCGCTCCAGCGGAAATTCGGAAGACGGATCCTCCACCTCCTCCACAACCCGCTGGAGGACCACGATGTCGATCTCGCCGGTATCGTCCTCGATCTCGATCTCCGCCCGGACATTCGGGCCGAAGATCTTCTGGAGCCCCGCGTGGATGCCGTCCTTGATCAGGTCGTTCATCTCTTCGGCGCTCAGGCTCTTGGTCGCCGCCATGTCCCGCAGGGCGGCGAGAATCTGACCGGCATTCGTCATGTTCGCTTGCTCTTCCGGATGTCGTATGTCACCGGCGTCACTCCCACCGGTAGATCAGATGGGCTTTCTCGATGGCGGTCCGGGAAACCTCCACCTCGCTCCCATCCGTCAGTCGGAGGCGGATCGTGTAGGCCTCCTCCTCCGATGCTTCTTCAACACCCACGATTTCCGCTTCGATCCGTTTGGCTCGGCCCGCCAGCGGTTCCGAACCCTTCACAGCCACCTCGGACCCCACGAAGCGAATCCAGTCCCGCTTTCGGACCAGGGGACGCTCCACCCCAGGGGACGACACCTCCAGCACGTACTTCTCGGGGAGCTGGTGGTGATCGTCCAGCCACGGCTCCAGTTCCCGACTCACGCGAGCGCAGTCTTCCACGGTGACCCCGTTGCCCGGCTCCGATTCGGGAAAATCCACCCGGACCCGGAGGATCGGACGCCGGTTGCTTCCAGCCCACTCCACCTGGACCACCTCCATGGCCAGGGCTTCGATCCGTCGCTCCAGCTCCGCCTCGACCTCAGGGATCCTCTCCGCCATCTCGGGCGCCTCCCGACCCGCGGGGTGACATCACCGCCCGGTGTAAAAAAAAGCGGGGGCTGCCCGCTCCCCCACTTCAAGAAACCTTCCGCCGCCCCTCTGCAGGCAGCTTTCCCTGGCGCCTACGAGTATACCAGAATCCTTGCCTCCCCTCAAGACCCGTACCAAACCGCCGGCCCCTTCACGGCCAGCTGGGTCCACGGTCGATGGAGTCCGGGAAGAAGGCCCGGGAGGGCGGGCCGGGTCAAGCCTCCCCGGTGCCTTCCTCGGTGCCGCCGCCGGACGGGCGGGCCTCACCTTCTTCCAGGGAACGGAGGCGCCGTTCGACGGCTTCGACCCGCTGGGTCAGTGAGTCCACCTCTTTTCTGGTGGGAAGATCCATCCGATTTCGCGCCTCCTCCGCCGCTTCCTGGGCCCGCCCCATGGCGGAACGAAAGAGTTCCCGCGCACGCTCCTGGCTGATGTCTCCCCGCTGACGCGCCTCTTCGATGGTCTCTTCAAGAGCGTCGCGGACTGCTGAAAGGATACCCAGGCCCTGTCGCAGTCCCTCCGATATGGGATCGCGCTTTTGCCGATCATCCTCCTCCATGGGGCCTCCCGGTGTTTGGATCCACTGACCTGCCGACTACGGCGCGAGAGGGGCGTTCCTCCCTCTTCAATCCCCCCCGCCGCCTCCGCCTTCCCCGTCCTCCCGCTCGATGGCGGCGCCCAGATTCCTCAAGCGATCATGGATCGCCGCGTAACCTCGCTCGATCTGTTGAATGTTCTGGATCCGGCTCGTTCCCCGTGCGCTCAGAGCGGCAAGAAGTAGAGCCATCCCGGCCCTGATGTCCGGGCTTTCCAGATCGGCCCCGCGAAGCGGCGACGGTCCCACCACCACCGCCCGGTGCGGATCGCAAAGAATGATCTGGGCCCCCATCCCCACCAGCTTGTCCGTGAAGAACATGCGGGACTCGAACATTTTCTCGTGGATCAGGACGGTTCCCCGGCACTGGGTGGCCGTCACCAGGGCGATGGAGGTCAGGTCGGCGGGGAAGGCGGGCCACGGCCCGTCGTCCACCTTCGGGACATGCCCGAAGGCGTCCTTCCCCACGACCAGCTCTCCGTCTCCCCGGACGTCCAGATCCCTGCCCTCCACGATGCATTCCACCCCCAGTCGCCGGAACCCCAGGAGCGTGGAGTCCAAGTGTTCCACGGGAGCCTCCTCCACCCGAAGCCTGCTCCCCGTCACGGCTGCCAGCCCGATGAAGGAGCCGGCCTCAATGTGATCGGAGCCGATCCGGTAACGGGCGCCACCGAGCTGTCTCGCACCATCGATGACCAGCGTGTGGGTCCCCACCCCTTCGATCCCCGCACCCATGCCCTGGAGAAGTCGACAGAGGTCCTGTACGTGAGGCTCCGCCGCCGCGTTTTCGAGAACCGTGGTTCCACGAGCCAGAACCGCGGCCATGACCGCGTTCTCCGTGGCGGTTACCGAGGGCTCGTCCAGGAAGATTCTGGTTCCCGTCAGGCGTGCCCCTTGGATCTCGAAGCGCTTGTCCGTGAGCTCGATCTCGGCGCCCAAGCCCCGGAAGGCCAGAAAGTGCGTATCCAGGCGACGACGCCCGATCACGTCCCCTCCCGGTGGAGGGAGGGATACCCGACCGAAGCGAGCCAGAAGGGGGCCGGCCAGAAGCACGGAAGCGCGGATGCGCTCGGCGAGAACCGGGTCCACCGC
Organism: Gemmatimonadota bacterium; assembly: GCA_007122885.1. Taxonomy (GTDB): domain Bacteria; phylum Gemmatimonadota; class Gemmatimonadetes; order Longimicrobiales; family Gaopeijiaceae; genus SKSR01. The sequence goes on along the minus strand of SKSR01000162.1, from coordinate 6,348 downwards.
TCCCGCCGTGACCTCGCTCGCTCGAACCTCCACCGTGTCGGTCCCGGTCCAGGTGACCTCCGCACCCAGGTCCCGAATGAGGGCGATGAGGGTCTCCACGTCCCGGATCCTGGGTATGTTCTCCAGGACCACCGGTTCCTCGGTGAGAAGACAGGCCGCCAGGGCGGGCAGGGCGGCGTTCTTGTTGCCAGCTGGGCGGATGGACCCTTGGAGGGGCCTTCCACCTTCCACGATGTATCTGGCCATGACCGGCTCTGCGTCCCGTCTCGGAGGCTCGAATCCCGGATAGCGTCGGCAGGGACCGCGAAGTTATTCCACGGACGGGGTGGGGGGCAACGGGCGGATAGGGTCGGGCGCTTCGGCTCGTCTCGGGGCCCGGGGCTCCCACGACTCTATCCATCCCCCTGGATCTCCGGTAGGCGGTGCGGTTACTCTTGGTCGATGACTTTCAACACTGAAGCCTCGGCTTTCTCCGCCCTCGTCCAGGCGGTAGACACCGTATATTACGTCCAGTCCCGGGACGCTTGGGATCTTGCCGTGGGGGCCAGCGTCGTCATCGTGGGCCTCACGGCTCTGGGAGCTCTCGTCTTCCTGGGGTTTCTCCTCGTCCAGCTTCGCAAGACCGCGCGACGCGTCGAGAAGCTGAAACGGGACGTAGCCGCCGACCCAGGGGTACAGCGCCTGCGGAACGTGGCGGACCACCTTGACTACATCACCCATTCCCTCCGGTCGGATGTGGACACGGTGAGCCGGTCCGTCACACGCCTTTCCCAGCGGGTGGAAAATGTCTCGGACCGATTGGAGGACCGAATCGAAGACTTCAACGCCCTTCTCGAGGTGCTCCAGGGTGAAGCCGAGGAGGTATTTCTGGACACCGCCTCCGCGGTCCGGGGCGTGAAGGCCGGGACTCGCCGAGCCCGGCGCGATCGGCGTGATCGGCGCGACGGAGATACCCCGACGATGCGGGACGGACCACCTTTGGATGTCCACCCGGACGATGCTGAACTGGGGGACGATGCCTGAGCGACCGTGGTCAGGGGAGGCCTCGACAGCCTGATGGTCCGGGCCCTCCGGATGTGGGGCTCTTTATTCGTCTCCCTGCCCCTGGGTCTGCTCCTCCTACCGGAAAGCCTTGCCGCATGGGGCCCCGGCACTCACATCGCCTTGGGCGAGGCGGTGTTGGCCGCCCTCCACCTCCTGCCCCCGGCGGTTCGAGCCACCCTCCACCGCCATCCCCTGCAGTTCCTGTACGGCTCCGTGGCCGCGGACATCTCTTTCGCCAAGAAGTACGCCCCTGTGGGCCGACATTGCCACAACTGGCACATAGGCCTGGAGATCCTCGAGGAGGCGGAAACGGAGGCCCTACGCGCGGTAGCGTACGGATACCTGGCTCACCTGGCCGCCGACACCATCGCCCACAACATCTACGTGCCCCGGCGGCTCCTCCTCACCAGCACCTCTCAGGCCTTGGGCCACACGTACTGGGAACACCGGATGGACGTGCATCTGGGAGAACCCTACCTGTCCAAGGCTCGGCGGGTCGTCCTGGAGCACGATCACTCTGAGGCCGACGAGCACTTCGACCGGGTCCTGAACCGAACCCTCTTCAGCTTCAAGACCAACCGCAGGCTCTTCCGGGGCTGGATCCGGTTTCAGGATCACGACCGCTGGAAGCAGATGTTCGATGAGATCCTGAAGCGTTCCAGGTACGACCTCCCGGATCCCCTGCGGGACCTTTACGTGTCGTACACCCTGGAGTACGTCCTGGACTACCTGGCGAAAGGGGAGGAATCCAGGCCCCGATCCCTGGATCCGATCGGCGACCTGAATCTCCGGTTGGCCAAAAAGGTGCGCCGGCGGGCGTTGGCGGAGGGAGCGGGGGAGCAGCCCGACCTCCTGGAGGAAATGGCCGACGAGTTCTTCCCCTTCCCCGAGGAGGAGAAGATCTGGGTGCCGCGGCTCGCCGACGGCGGGAAGGGGGCCATCTACCTACCGGGCCGGATTCAAGCTCCCCCGGATCGGGGGGTGAAGGAGCGCCCCACCCGCTAGAGCGCTATCGGTCGGGGTCAGGCTCCCTGCCGTTGAAGGGCTTCCCGGACCACCCGGTTCGCTTCCTTGGGGTCGGCCCTGCCCTGGGAGAGCCGCATGATCTGGCCGACGAAGAAGCCCAGAAGCTTCTCCTCGCCGGCCCGGTAGCGCTCCACCTCGTCAGGGTGCCCGGAAAGGACCTGGGAGACCCACTCCTCCAGGGCCGAGGCGTCGCTCACCTGGGCCAATCCTTCCTCCTCCACCACCTCCCGGGGGGAGCGTCCCGTGTCCAGCACCCGGCCGAGGACCTGACGACCCACCCGGTGCGAAACCGTCCCCTCCTCCACCAGTTCCACCACCTGCGCCAGGCTTTCCGCCGTCAGGGGGAAATCGGCCATCTCGAGCTCCCGCTGGTTGGCTTCTTGGAGGACGGGCCCCATGACCCAGTTCGACGCCGCCTTCGGGTCCCCCACCTCCCGGACGGCATCCTCGAAGAAGTGGGCCAACGCCCGGGATCCGGTGAGGACCCCGGCGTCGTACTCGGGGAGCCCATACTGGGTCACGAAGCGTCGCTTTCGCTCCCGAGGAGGTTCCGGCAGACCCCGTCGAACCTCCTCCGCCCGAGCTGGATCCACCACGAGGGGAGGGAGATCCGGATCCGGAAAGTACCGGTAGTCGTGACTCTCCTCCTTGGAGCGCATGGTGCGGATCTCCGAGCGGCCTGCATCCCACAGAAGGGTCTCGTGCTCCACCTCCCCGCCCTCCGAGACGATCCGCCGCTGACGCTCCACTTCCTGGCGGAGGGCTTTTTCCACCCCCGAAAACGAATTCAGATTCTTGAGCTCGGTCTTGGTTCCGAGCTCCTGGCCGGACCCTGGACGGACCGAGACGTTGGCGTCCACTCGGAGGCTTCCCTCCTCCATGTTGCAGTCGCTCACGTCCAGATACTCCAAGTGCCGCTTGAGTGCCTGCAGAAACGCTCGAGTATCCTCCGGAGAGCCCAAGTCCGGTTCGGTGACGATTTCCACCAGAGGGACGCCGGTCCGGTTCAGGTCCACGGCCGTGGCGGAAGGAAAACGATCATGAATGGACTTTCCGGCGTCCTCTTCCATGTGGATCCGCCGGATCCGAACGGAAAGCTCTTCCCCATCCTCCCGGTCCACGGTGAATCGGCCATCCGTGGCCAGGGGTCGCTCGAACTGTGAGACCTGGTACCCTTTTGGGAGATCCGGATAGAAATAGTTCTTCCGGGCGAAGATGCTCGTCTCGTGGATGGTGCACCCGAGGGCAAGGGCGGTCCGGAGCGCCAGTTCCACTGCGTCGGAGTTCAGCACGGGGAGCGCCCCCGGAAGACCCAGACAGACTGGGCACACATGCGTGTTCGGGTCGGCACCAAAGGCGGTGGAGTCCGCGCAGAACAGCTTCTCCTCCGTTCGGAGCTGCACATGAACCTCGAGCCCGATAACCGGTTCTCCAGCACTCGCTCCCATCATCCTCCGCCTCCGTTCATGGCCTGCTCGAGCACCCACGCCGCTCGGGCGAGTCGTCCCTCCTGCCAATGAGGCCCCAGGAGCTGCCCGCCCACCGGGAGACCATCGGCCGTCCCCACCGGAACCGACAAGGCCGGAATTCCGGCCAGATTGGCTGTCACGGTGAACACGTCCGACTGGTACATGCGGACCGGGTCGTCCACGCGCTCCCCGAGGGGAAATGCCGCCGAGGGAGAGGTGGGGGTAAAGAGGAAGTCCACGCCCGATGCGAAGACCTGGCGGAGCTCCCGGGCCACGAGCCCGCGAACCCGTTGGGCCCGGCCGTAATAGGCATCGTAATATCCGGCCGAGAGGGCAAAGGTGCCCAAGAGAATCCGCCGAACCACTTCCCTGCCAAACCCCCGAGCCCGCGTCCCTTCGTACACTTCCCTGGTCGAGGCCGCCCCGTCCGCTCGGGAGCCGAAGCGAACACCGTCGTAGCGAGCCAGGTTGCTGGACGCCTCGGCCGGGGCGATGAGGTAGTACGCGGAGACGCCGTACCTGGTGGAAGGGAGGGAAACGGAACGGACCCGAGCCCCCTCCTTCTCCAGGACGGCCAGCGCCCGCTCGCAGGCGTCTCCCACTCCGGGATCCACGTTCTGGTGGAAGTATTCCTCCGGAACCCCCACCACCAGGTCCCGGACCCCGCTCTCGAGCTCGGGCAGGAGCCGCACCGGATCCCGTCGAGCGGATGTGGCGTCCCGGGGGTCGTGTCCGCTGATCACTTCCAGGACACGGGCGGCGTCCTCCACCGTCCGCCCGAAGGTGCCCACCTGATCCAGGGAGGATGCGTACGCTACCAGGCCGTACCGGCTCACCCGGCCGTAGGTGGGCTTGAATCCCACCACGCCACAGAAGGCGGCCGGCTGTCGGATCGACCCGCCCGTGTCGGAACCCAATGCAGCGGGAACGTATCCAGCGGCCACGGCGGCCGCCGATCCCCCCGAGCTTCCGCCGGGGACCCTCTCCCGATTCCATGGGTTTCTGGCGGGGCCGAAGGCCGAATTCTCGGTCGACGAGCCCATCCCGAACTCGTCCATGTTCGTCTTTCCCACAACCCTGGCTCCCGCCTCCCGGAGCCTCCGGACGGCGGTGGCTTCGAAAGGCGAACGGTAACCTTCCAGGATCCGTGAGGCACAGGTGGTGGGAAGGTCCCGGGTCGCCAGGTTGTCCTTCACGGCCACCGGGACGCCCCGGAGCGATTGCCCTTCGGGGCGTCCCTCCGGAAGCTCCACCCCCGGATCGGTCAGGGAGAGGAAGGCGTTGAGGCCGGAGCTGCCCTCCTCCTTCTCCCGGATCGCCGTCATCCACTCCCGGAACGGATCGTCCGGCGTCGCCGCCTCGCGGACCCTCTCCAAGGCGCTCCGGACCGTAAACGGCGCCGTCATTCCCCGCCCCCTTCCACCGAAGGGAGCCGAGGAAGGACGAAGAACCCGTCGCGCCAATCCGGAGCCAGGTCGGAGGGGGGAACGGACAGGCCGTCGGGTGCCAGGTCGGGCTCGCGGGTGGTCGGATCCGCCAGGAGATCGGTCTCTTCCTCCTCCGCCCCTTCCACCTCTTCCAAGGCCGCCACATGCAGGAGGATCCGGTTCAAATCCCGAACCAGGCTTTCCAATTCGTCCTCACGAGGACGAATTCGGGCCAAATCCGCCATCCCGCGCACCCCCTCCACCGACACTGGGTCGCCGCGGCGATCGCTCCCCCCCTTCCCCGACGAACCTCCCTGGCTCATGCATCCACCTCCGGCCTCAAGTCCGCGTAGCGGGCCAGAAGCTTCTTCCGACCCACCGTCTCGAAGTTCACGGTGACCTTCACGTCCCCTCCCCTGCCGCTCACGTCCACTACCCGGCCCGTGCCGAAGGTGGAATGCACCACCCGCTCGCCCGGAGAGAACCGAGGAAGATCCTGGTTGAGCTCCATGTCCAGATCGGGGGCCGCCTCCGCTTCGTACCCGTCAGTCTCAGGCTCCCCGGGCCGGGGCCGGCGGCCCACTCGGCCGGAGGAGACCCTCCCAGCCCGCTCGACGGCCGGAGTCCAGTCCGACTCCACCAGCTCATCGGGGACCGCATCCACGAAGGAGGAGAGAGTGCCCACCGTGTAGTCGCCGGCCCGCCTCCGTTCTCGGGCGTGGGTGAGGACGACCCGGTCCTCCGCCCGCGTGAGCCCTACGTAGAAGAGTCTCCGCTCCTCTTCCAATTGCTCCGGCTCGTCGTAGGCCCGGGCCAAAGGGAATAGCCCGTCTTCCATCCCGGAAATGAATACCACGGGGAATTCGAGCCCCTTTGCGTTGTGGAGGGTCATGAGGGTGACGGCGTCCGAATCCGGATCGTGACGATCCACATCCGTGACGAGAGCCACGTGCTGAAGAAAGAGATCCAGCTCGGTAAGCCGGCCGGCCGCCTCGCCGGCCCAATCCTCGGCCAGCTGAGCGTCGAAGTCGAGAGCCCCGGCGATGAGCTCCTTCACGTTCTCAGCCCGGTCCTCCCCCTCCTGCCCCTCGTCCCGGAGGTAGGCCAGAAGGTCCAGCTCGTCCACGAGCTCCTCCAGCAACGCCCCCACGGAAAGCTCCCGGGCCCGCCCACGGTACTTGGCAACGAAGGTCGCGAAGCCCTCCAGAGCGGCCCCGGCCCGCGCCCGGATCCCGGGAATTCGGCTGGCCTTCCCGGCAGCTTCCAGGAGCCCCGTCCCCTCCTCCTCCGCCCACCGAACCAGGCGCTCCTTGGTGGTCTCCCCCACTCCACGCCGTGGGTAGTTCACCACCCGGAGAAACGCCGCCTCGTCCGACGGGTTC
>SKSR01000085.1 GCA_007122885.1 Gemmatimonadota bacterium | reverse complement strand
CTCCGCCACCGTGGCCACGCTCTCGTCCGAGGAAGTCCACTGGAAGGCCTCGGCCTCCTCCTCCATAAGGTTGCCCCGGGCGTCCCGGGCCTCGGCCGCAAGCCGCTCGGTGGAGCCCAGGGCCTCGAACTCCACCTCCGTCGGGCTCACGACCACCTCGGCCACCTCCTGCTCCACCTCCACCGTGGCCGTGGCCTCCACCCCATCCACCTCGGCGGTCACCGCGGCCGTCCCCGAGCCCGCGGCCCGGAACCGCCCGGCCTCCACCGCCTCCAGGACCTCCTCGTCGTCCACGCTCCACCGGACCTCCCGGCCCTCCACCGGATCCCCTCTGGGATCCAGGGCCCGGGCGGTGAGCTCCACTTCCTCCCCCAGGGCCGTGAGTCGGGCTTCCTCCGGCTCCACCTCCACCGCCTCCACCCGCTGCGTCACCTCCACCGTCCACTCGTCCTGGTGCCGCCCAGCCGTGGCCCTGATCTCAGCCGTCCCCGGCTCCACCGCCTCCACGCGCCCCTCCTCGTCCACCGTGGCCACGCCCGGGTCGCTGGACTCCCAGAACACCTCCACCTCGTCCGGGTCCCCTCCCTCCTCCATCTCCACGTCCACCTGGAAGGCCGCGTCGTCGCCCTCCACCAGCTCCTCCTGGCCCTCCAGGATGCTCAACGCCGTGACGGCGGCGTTGGCCAACGACCCTCGGCCCAGAGAGACCTGGGAGGTGGACGGGGTCTGTCCGGGCCGGACCCGGATGGGGCTCGTCTTCCCGCTCCAGACCACCCGGCCGCCCTCGTCCAGCAGCTCGATGGTCACCACCACCTCCATCCCCCCCTCGGCCACCTCCACCTCCAAGTCCACCGTCCACCCCTCATCCTCGTCGGAGACCGACCGCTCCTCCCTACCCACCGCCTCCTCCGTGTCCGTGCGAAGGGCTTCCAGGCGCAGACGGGACAGGGGGCCAGGGTCGCCGACGGAAAGGGTGGGGTCCACCTCCGGGATCAGGGCCAGGGCCGCCGTGCCGCCCCCCACCTCCGACGGATCCACCACCCCGTCTCCGTCCACGCATGAGCTCAGGGCCAGGACCAGGACAACAGCGACGCAAAGGCTACTACGGCAGGAGGGAAGGTCCATGGCTCTTCAGAGGCTCCTCAGATCGGGAGATCGAGGCAACGGCTTGGGTGTTGGGTGGACGCAATTTGTGTGGTGTGTATGCCACAGGGCAAGCCGAATCCGCTCGGAGCCCGTGGCAGGATCGGACGCGGGGGAATTCTCCGCTCCCCGTAGGGCCCTTTCCCGGCTCATGGGGGAGGCGGTGGCGGGCCCCGTCCAACGCCGCGGCACCCGTGGGCGGCGCGGTCGGGGCCCACCGGAGCTCAGCTCGGGGTCAGGTGCTCCAGGATCTTACGGAGGGCGTCCACTCCCTCCACGTCGGTGGGGAGGAGTGGGACCCGGATGCGGGGCAAGCGGCCGAAGTCTCGTTCGATCTCGTCCAGGTAGGCGGACTCCTGGGCCCTCCGGCTTTCCAGAAAGTCGCCCAGGGGGCCGGGAGGGAGGACCCGGTTCACCACCACCCCGGCCAGGGGAACCTTGTGCTTCCGAAGGGCCGCGGCGGCCTTGCGGCTCTCCAGGATGGGGAGTTTCTCGGGGATCAGGACCAGGAGGAAAGCCGTGGTGTCCCGGTCCAGCAGGAGCCTCCGGGCCCGCGTGAACTTCCGCCGGCGCTCGGTCAGGATATCCCGAATCTCCCGGGTCCGTTCGTCTTCGGGCTCCTCCTTCTCCGGATCGTCGAACCAGGCAAGATCGTCCCCCCGGCCCGCTCCCCGTCCTTCGGAAGAGCGGGGCTTCCCTCCGGCGGATTCGCCGGAGGCACCCTTTTCCCCCCGCTGCCCCGCTCTCCCTCCGGAACCGGAGCCGCCCCCTTCAACCGGAACCGGGTCGGCTCCAGCGGAGGGGCGGCCCAGTCGATCCAAAGCCCGGGCGAAGGAATCGGACCTGTCCCTCCCCTTGAGGAGCCCGTCGGTCCAGGCGGCCATGATCTCGGGAAGGGCGAGGAGTCGTAGGGTGTGACCCGTGGGCGCCGTGTCGAAGACCACCCGGTCATACCCCTTCCCCCCTTCGTCCATGAGCTCGGCCACCCGGTCCATGAGGGCCGCCTCCACGGCCCCCGGCGAGCTCCGGGTGAGGTCGATCTGCCGCTGGATCTCCCGGTACATCTCCGGACGGACGAACCGGCGCATCGTCCCCTCCACCCGGCTCAGGTATCGGTCCACCTCCTGGTCCGGATCCACCTCCAGCCCGTAGAGCTCCTCCAGGATCCGGGTGGGACGACCTCCGATGGAGGTTCCGAAGGCGTCGCCCAAGGAGTGGGCCGGATCGGTGGAGACCACCAGGACCTTCTCGCCGCGCTCGGCCGCCCCCAGGCCCAGGGCCGAGGCTACGGTGGTCTTTCCCACTCCGCCCTTGCCGCCTACGAAGAGGAGCCGCCGGTCTTCCAGCCCGAAGGGGCCCGCTCCCCCCTTCAGCAACAGCGGAAGGAGTCCAGGGGCGAGTGCTCCATCCCCATCCGGATGTGCCACTCGTGGAACCGGTCGTAGAGGACCGGGAGGAGCTCCAGGGTATAGTAGCCGGCCGGGTTCGGGATCCCCATCATCTCCGAGAACACCAGGAGCATGAAGAGGTCCTCTTCGTCCCTCACCTCCCGGGCCAGGGCGCTTCGGTGGCGGCTCTCGTAGAACTCGTGGAGGAGATCCAGGGCCCGCTGGAGCCGTCCCTGCAGGTCGAGGGGGGTCACGGCCCCTCCCCGGTCCGGGTCGGCGGGTGGGTCAGCGTCCGCTCCGGTGCATGGTCCCCCGTCCTCCCCGAGGCCCCGGCTCGGAGCTCCCTTCCGGCGCCCCGCCGGTGTTCCAGCTCGTCCAGCACCGCTTCCGGGTCGGACCAGGAGGCACTCGAGACGAGCCGCCCGTCGGCCACCACCGCGTTCACCCGAAAGCCGAAGAGGGTCCTGAGGAGATCACGAAGCGGGACCCGGTGCCTCCGAAAGTCCCGAAAGAGGAGGGGAAGCAGGCTCACCAGATTCCTAGGGTCCACCACCCGGATCTCCACCTCGTCCCCGTAGCGGCTCCGGAGCGCCCGGTAGAGGGCACCGGCCCCTTCCATTGCCCGCCGCCTCTCGGTGAACACGGGTTCCCCTCCCCCCCAGCTCAGAAAATCGCCCTGAAGCCTCCCGCAGCACCCGCTGGAGGACATCTGCTGCTCCCATTCGCGGACCAGGATCACGCTGGAAACGGGGGGGCGGGTCTCTGGTTTCACGGGCCCCTCCTTCTCGGTATGAGCCCAGCGGGGTCCCGCCCCCCCCCCCCGGGAGGAGGGGGCGGGCGGGACGGCGGGGCCGCGACACGCCGGCCCGCTACCCCATCAATCCGTTCCCACCTCTACCCGTTCCTGCTCCTTCTGCTCCGCCCGGGCCCGCCGGAGGGTGGCAAGGGCCTCCAGGCCCACCCAGATGGCCGCACCCAGGATCACCAGATCCAGGAAGAGCAGGAAGTAGTCCCCGGCCCTCCAGAAGTCCGCGAGCTGAACCAGCAGGGCCAGGACGGTCATGAATAGAAGGAAGACCATGGGGGCCAGTGTGTAGACCACCGCCCGCCCCAACTTCATGAGCAGCACACTCAGGATGAGGAGCGTGAGGCCGGCCAGGAGCTGATTGGTGGTCCCGAAGAGGGGCCAGATCACGAGCCCTCCCGTCCCCGCTTCGTCGCCGGCGCCGAACGCCAGGGCCAGGCAGAGCACGACGACCACCACGGTGGAGACCCCCCGGCCGGTGAGGGCCGGAATCCGATAGATCCTTCCCCACTCCTGGACGATATAGCGCTGGAGGCGGACGCCCGTGTCCATGGTGGTGGCCGCGAAGAGGACGGCCATGACCGCCAAGAGGGTTTCGGAGAAGCCCACGGGAAGCCCCAAACCTTCGGATATGATCCCGCCCCCGCCCTGGACGAAGGCTGGAATACCGCCGGCGGCGAAGGTGTCGTAGTAGGACTCCCACTCGGCCATGGTGGCGAAACCGGCCGTGCATGCCACGATGGCCGCCAGGGCCAGCGCCCCTTCACCCACCGAGCCCAGATACCCCACGAACCGGACGTCCGACTCCTTGTTGAGCTGCTTCGAGGTGGTCCCGGAGGAGACGAGCCCGTGGAAGCCGGAGATGGCCCCGCAGGCGATGGTCACGAAGAGAAGAGGGAGGAGGGGCGGTACGTCGTCGGGCACCGCCGTGTTGTAGGCCGGCGCCACCACCGTGGGATTGGCCAGCATCACGGCGCCGAAGAAGATGGCCAGCCCCACAAAGAGCTGGATCCCGTTGATGTAGTCCCGGGGTTGGAGGAGGAGCCAGACCGGAAGAAGGGAGGCGATGGCCGCGTAGACGAAGAGGATGATGACCCAGACCGCCGGCGCCTCCAGTCCGGCCACCACCCCGTCGGGCAGGCTCACCGGAACCACCTCGCCCACGAACATGGAGCCGTAGAGGAGGACCAGAGCGATGAGGGAGGGCCAGAGGAGGGGCACCCCCTTCCGGTAGAGGAGCCACCCGATGCTGAGGGCCACGGCGATGACGAACCACGCCGGGATGACGCTGCTCGGCACGTCCACGAAGAGCCCGGCGATGATGATGGCGAAAACGGCGTTCACCATGAGGAGTAGGAGGAAGATGACGATCATGAAGAGGCTCCGCGCCCTCTTCCCCACCACGGTTTCGGTCAGGGCCCCGATGGAGTCCCCTTTGTTCCGGATGCTGGCCCAAAGGGCACCGGCGTCGTGCACCCCGGCGAAGAAAATGGTCCCCAGGGTGACCCAGAGGAACGCCGGTAGCCAGCCCCAGATGACGCCGATGGCCGGTCCCACGATGGGGGCCGCACCGGCCACCGAGGTGAAGTGGTGCCCCCACAGGACCCACCGGTTGGTGGGGACGTAGTCCACCCCGTCCTCGTAAGTGTGGGCCGGAGTCTCGAAGTCCGGGTCCAGCTGGAAGATCCGCTCCCCGATGAACCGGGAGTAGATGAAGTAGCCGGCGGCGAACGCCCCCAGTCCAACCACGGCCAGCAGAATCGCACTCATCCCAGATCTCTCCCTTGGTTCCTACGAGTCAACCTCACGCCACGTCCGGTTCGGCGGTGGGCCACCGGCCCGGGCCGTCCATGGCCAGATCCTCATCACGGATCCGGAACTCCTCTTCGAGCTCCGGGTGGTCCTCGTGCCCCGTTACCCTCCGGGCGATGAAGTCGCCCAGAACGGGACCGAACTTGAAACCCTCGGCGCTTCCTCCGCCAGCCAGCCACACGTTCTCCCACTCCGGGTGCCGGTCGATGAACCACTCCCGGGTCACGCTCGTCTCATAGTGGCACGCCCGGGTTTCCAGAACGGGCTGGTCCGCTATATCCGGGAATCGGGCCTCCAGCACCTCCCGGGGCCGTTCGAAGGCGTCCGGGGGGATGGCGCGGTCCGAGGCGTCCGGGTCCTCGCCGGGCCGGCCTCCGGTCCGAATGCGGAAGCCTCTGTGGTCGGGGGGATAGGTGGGCCATCCCGTCACGCCGGGCACGCTCCAGCTCGGCATGTTCGGGTGGGCGAAGCGCCCGTCGCCCGGTGGGGTGCCCCAGTAGAAGACGTGGCCCATCGGGATCCGCATCCGATCCTCCATGAGGGCCGGAAAGGCCTTGGGAAACCACGGGCCCAGCGCGAAGACGAAGAGATCCCCTTCGACTCGTTCATCGGGCTCCAGGGTCACTGAGGCGAGTCGCCCACCTTCGCCGGAACCGGGGTCGGGTGCGGCCCGTCCGATGCGGATCTCCCCACCCCGCCTCCGGAAGACCTCCGCCACCCGTTGACAGGCGGCCCGGGAGCGAACCACCCCCGCTTCGGGCTCGAAGAGGGCGGCCTGGAGCTCGCCCGGTCGGATCTGCGGCCAGCGGTAGGAGACTTCCTCACCGTCCAGGACCTCGTAGCGGATCCCCGCCCGGTCCCAGGTCTCCCTGGTCTCCTCCAGCTCTCCCTGGAGCTCCTCGCGCAGGATCAGGTTGCCGGCGCTGAAGAAGAGCCGGCCGCCGAGCACGGGGGCCCACTCGTCATCGAACTCCCGCCACCGCTCGATGGCCCGGCTCGCCCATCGGGTCCAGAGGTCCCTCCCCGGGTAGCCGGTTCGGATCCCCCGGGTCTCGTCGCCGGAGGTGGCCCTGGAGTTCCCCGGCCCGTAGAGGTCCACCAGGGTCACCCTGGCTCCGGCCTCCTGGAGGTGGAGAGCCGTCCACCCGCCGAAGGCCCCGGCCCCTACCACGACCACCCGGCTGCCCCGGGCGTATCGGAGGACGGCCGGGGCGTCACAGGCGGAGAGGAGCCCGGCCAGCGGGGTCGCCAGGGCCACCCCGCCCGCTCCCGTCCGGAGGAAGCTCCGACGGTCCATTCCCTCCTCCCCCCTCTCCTCCGGGGCTCGGTCGGTCACAACATCCCCACTCCGTTTCGGCAGCGATCCTATCCGGCCCCGAGGAACCCTCCCGGTCCGGGGGGCGTTCGGAACCTCCAAGATGGGCTTTGGCGTGCGCCGGCCGGCCTCACGTGTGCTGGCCGCCCACATGTCGGCGAGGCCCCCGTCTGGGGAGGGCCCCGCGTCCCTGGACGGCGGCCAAGGTATCGCCCCGGGGGCGATCACCTCAAGTTTTTCTTCCGGCCTTCGCACCCGCTCGTCCAGGATCCCTCACCGGATTGTTCCGGGGGGCTCCGGGATATAGCCTTTTCCAATGGATCGTCATCGTCCACTTGTCACCCGATCGTGATCGCGACCCCTCGAGAGGCCCGCCCATGGCTCGGACCACCGCATCCCACACCGCCTCCAGACGGCCGGGGAGGGGCTTCTCCCGGTGGACGCGACGGGTGCTTCCTTCCCTCCCGGTTTTCCTCCTGGCCTGCGGCGAAGACGGTGAGCCGACCGCCCCCTCCCCTACGGAGAGGAACGAACCTCCGGTGGCCGCCTTCCAGGTGGACGTGGAAAGGGGGGCCGCTCCCCTCACGGTCACCTTCGACGCCGGGGCCTCCGAGGACCCGGACGGGGAGATCGTCTCCTACGCCTGGTCGTTCGGAGACGGGGTGGAGGGAGAGGGAAGAGTGGTGGAGCACACCTACGAGGAGCCGGGGCTGTACACCCCCACTCTGGAGGTGCAGGACGACGCCGGTGCCCGGGGCCATGCGGTGGGAGAGCCGCTGACCGTCACCGCTCCGGCCGGGGAAGGGCAAGGCACGATCCACGGGCACGTATGGTGGGACCGGTCCGGAGACGGCGTGGAGGCCCCGGGATCTTCCGGCGTGGCTGGGATGGTGATCTACCTGGACCGGGACGCCACCGGCGTGCGAAACGAGGGAGACCCCTACACGGTCACGGATCCGGACGGAGGATATTCCTTCGAAGGGGTGGACACTGAGCGGAGCTGGCGTGTGAGCCAGGAGCTCTCCATGGGGTGGACGAACACCTTCGCCGGGGAGTCGGGGACGTCGGCGTCCGCCCCGGCATCGAATGGAGGGCCCGCCCAGATCGTCGGCGGGGAGGAGGTGGAGGAAGGGGAGCTGCCCTTCATGGTGGCCCTCCGTGTGGCCGACGGCGGCCCCACGGACCAGGCCTTCTTCTGCGGCGGCACTTTCGTCTCCGCCGACCGGGTCCTCACGGCGGCCCACTGCGTGGACGAGAACTCGGCCGTGGAGCGGAACCCCGACCGGCTCCAGGTGGTGGTGGGCACGGCGAGCCTCACCTCCGGAGGGGAACGGGTGGGAGTGGAGCGGATCCGGATCTTCCCGGCCTTCGGAGCCGAATCGTTCGCCGGCAACGACGTGGCGGTGCTGGAGTTGGAGGATGCCTTCATGCTCCCCCGGATCCAGCTCCAGACGGCCGCCCACCCCGGCGCTTCGCTCCCGGGCGCCGAAGCCACCGCCGCAGGGTGGGGCCGAACCTCCAGGACCGGCCCCATCTCCACCGAGCTCCGAAAGGTGGGGCTCCCCCTGATCTCCAACGCCGAGTGCCGTCGCATGCTGAGCGAGAGCGTGGTCCCGAGCACAATCTGCGCGGGCACGGTGGGCGGGAGCACGAGCGTTTGCAGCGGGGACAGCGGGGGCCCGCTCATGGTCCGGGACCGGGACATCTGGGTACAGGTGGGGGTGACCAGCTTCGGTGCCTTCACCTGTCAGCCCCCCATGGCCTTCGCCCGAGTGGCGGAGTTCCTGAATTGGATCGGGGAGCACGTGCCACCGGAGGAGTCGGCGGCCGTGGAGGTGGATTGGTCCGAAGGGATTGAAGCCCAAGTGGACTTCGGAAACTTCAAGTGATGGAAACGCCGCGGGAGCCGGCCCAGGAGCTGGCGGGTCTTGAGGCCGTGAGCCGCCTCCTGGAGCCGGACGCTCAGAGTCGGGAGCGTATCCGTGAGCCGTTCGTGCACTACACCGAACGCTTCCTGGAGGCGTTGCAAGACACGCCGGCGTACCGCTCGGAGAAGAGGGCGGCCCTGGCCCTCCGGGACCTCCCCGTTCCGGAAGAGCCCACGCCTCCCGAGACGCTGGTGGACCTCCTGGAGGAGAATGTGGACCGGGTAGGGCTGAACGCCGCCCACCCCGGACACGTGGCGTACATCCCGGGCGGGGGCCTCTATCCCTCGGCTCTTGGCGATTACGTGGCGGCGGTGACGAACCACTACGCCGGTATCGCCTACGCCGGCCCCGGCGCCGCCCAGATGGAGGATCGCCTCGTCCGATGGATGGCCGAGATCACCGGTCTACCTTCCACTGCCGGAGGAAACCTGGCCTCGGGCGGAAGCGTGGCGAACCTCATCGCGGTGATCACGGCCCGGGAGGCCCGCCCCGTCCGGTCCGAGGACGTTCCCACCGTGGTCGTATACAGCACGAGTCAGGCCCATCACTGCGTGGACAAGGCCCTCCACATGGCGGGACTGGGTGAGTGCGTCCGGAGGACCGTGCCCATGGACGAAGGCCACCGGATGGACCCGGCCGGCCTGCGCGAGCTGGTGACCCGGGACCGAAGGGAAGGCCTGGAGCCCTGGTTGGTGGTGGCGTCAGCGGGCACCACGGACGCGGGAGCCGTGGACCCCTTGGAGGCGGTGGCGGACGTGGCCCGGGACGAGGGGCTCTGGTACCACGTGGACGCGGCTTACGGAGGCTTTTTCGCCCTTTCTCCCCGGATCCGCCCTCGGCTGAAAGGGATGGAGCGAGCCGACTCCCTGGTCCTCGACCCCCACAAGGGGCTTTTTCTCCCTTACGGCCTGGGGGCCGTACTGGTTCGGGACGACGACCTCCTTCGCCGGGCGCACACGGGACGGGGCGCCTACCTGCAGGACGCGGAGGCCGAGCAGGAACGGATCCCCTCCCCCGCCGACCGTTCTCCCGAGCTCACGAAACACTGGCGAGCTCCCCGGATGTGGCTCCCCCTCATGCTCTTCGGGCTCCG
>SKSR01000252.1 GCA_007122885.1 Gemmatimonadota bacterium | reverse complement strand
TCGAGGAGGAGCAACACAGCTGGAGCGGATGCAGCGGCGCTCAAATGCCACGGGACTTCTGCGACACTACACTAGCTTGGAAAGAACCCGAACAAAGATCGAAACCCCGACCGGCCCATCCCAAGACGCATGCCGCCCACATCCCGCGCCCCGTGGCCTACCGGAAGCCTCCGAAAGCGTCCCAGGATCCGACGCCTCCGCGAGCGTGTTCTTCGGTACGCCGAGGAGCGCCCCGGAGTCTACCGCCTCCTGGGTGAACGCGACCGGATACTGTACGTGGGGAAGTCGGTCCGCCTTCGCTCTCGACTCCTCTCCTACTTTCGGGACCCCAAAGACCGGAAGACCTTCGAGCTGTTGCGGGCCACGCGGAGCGTTAGGTGGGACGAGGTTCCGGACGAATTCGGCGCCCTCCTCCGGGAGCTCCACCTCATCCGACACCACCTCCCTCCCTTCAACCACCGACACAAGCACCGAACCCGGCCCCTTTTCATCAAGGTCACCCGGGAGCCCGCCCCGCGGCTCCTGCTGGCACGCCGGCCGGCGAACGACGGCTCGTTCCACTTCGGTCCCCTCCCCTCCGGGCGCTGGATCCCCCGGGCCATCCACGATCTGGCCATGGCCACAGGGCTAAGGGACTGCCCGGCGCGAACGCCTATGCGGTTCACGGACCAACTCGACCTGCTGGCTCCCTCCGGCTCCGCCCCGCTTTGCTACCGGGGCGAGGTCGGAAGCTGTCCGGCTCCGTGCGCCGGCCGCTGCTCCACGGGAGAGTACGCCGAGGGCGTGGGGGAGGCCGTGGCGTTCCTCCAGGGGACCAGATCGAGCCCCATGGATGCCACGCAGCGTGCCCTGGACGCCGCGACACGACGAAAGGCATTCGAGTTGGCCGGAAGTCTCAGGGACCGGCTGGACCGGCTGGAACGTCTCAGGTCGGAAGTGGTGGAGAGGAGCCGGGAGGCCAGTGCCTTGACGTTCGTCTATACACCCCCTCCCCAGGCGGGACGGGGTCGCCTCTATCTGATTCGCAAGGGAAGCGTGACCCTGAAAAGCTCCACTCCCACCAGTCCCTCCGAGCATCGGGAGCTGGCCCACCGACTCCACCGGGCCCTGGAAACCCCGGCCCCCGACCCGAACCGACTGGACCCGGAGCAGGCGAGCCGGTTCCTTCTCGTCGCGAGTTGGTTCCGAAACCAGAGGGACGAGCGACGATGGACGAGCGCCCCTCGGGAATGGATCGCGGAAGGAAGCCGGCCCTCGCAGGCATGAAGTGGAGACCCACTCGGAGGTTCGCGACGAAATCCCCGCGCCTTCGGGTGGGTCGGGCGCTCGAGAGCACCGGAAGCCCGGGGCTCACGCCTCCTTTCGCCCCAGCTCGACGACCACCTGGAACTCCTCGGTGGTCACGGGCTGGACGGAAAGCCTCATACGCTTGAGAAGTACCATCCCTTGAAGCTCGGGAACCTCCCGGAGCTCGGAAAGCGGTACCACCCTGGGAAAACGCTCCACGAACTCCACATCCACCATGTACCAACGGGGGGCTTCCGGATTCGACTTGGGATCGAAGTAGGAGTGGCTTTCGTCCAGGGCCGTGAAGTCAGGGTAGGCCTCCCGTGACACCCGGGCGATGCCGGCCACCCCGGGAGGTGTGGTGCTGCTGTGGTAGAAGAGGACCAGATCCCCTTTTCGCATCTCATCCCGCATGGTGTTCCGGGCTTCGTAGTTCCTCACCCCGGTCCAAGGAGCCGATCCGTCCCGTTCCAGGTCCTGAATCGAGTAGACGTGAGGCTCGCTCTTCATGAGCCAATATCGTTCCGCCATACCTTCCCCCTATCCGTCTGCGTAACCCAGCCCCCACCCTACGATGGCGGCCGCACCCTCCGAGGATCGACGCCACGGCCCCTGCGGTCGGGTCACCCCGGCCCGGCGTTTCGGATCTCGTCGGAGACCTCGGGTGCGTACTTCTTGAAGTTTTCGGCGAACATCTTCGCCAGCTTCTCCGCCTGGCGATCATAGGCCACAGGATCGTCCCACGTCTGTCGGGGCCGGAGAACCTCGGACGGAACCCCGGGCACTTCCACGGGAACCGGGAGTCCGAAGACCGGATCCTCCTCCACATCCACCCCATCCAGCTCGCCTCCGAGAGCGGCTCGGATCATGGCTCGCGTGTGCGGAAGGTCCATCCTTCGACCGGCGCCGTATCCGCCTCCGGTCCAGCCGGTGTTGACCAACCAAGCCGAGACGTCGTGGGAGCGGAGCCGCTCGCCGAGCATCCGTGAGTAGACCGATGGATGACGGGGCAAGAAGGGAGCTCCAAAACAGGCGCTGAAGGTAGCCTTCGGCTCCGTCACTCCCCTTTCGGTTCCGGCGACCTTCGCCGTGTACCCCGACAGGAAGTGATACATGGCCTGAGCGGGGGTGAGTCGGGAGATGGGGGGCAACACCCCGAAAGCGTCGGCCGTGAGGAAAATCACGTTCCTGGGATGGCCCGCCCGACCGGGGATGACGGCGTTCGGAATGTACTCGATGGGGTAGGACGCCCGGGTGTTCTCGGTGATCTCCTCCGAGTCGTAGAGGATTTCCCGGGAGTCCTCGTCCAGGACCACGTTCTCCAGGATGGTCCCGAACATTCGGGTGGCCTGGAAGATCTCGGGCTCCGCCTCTCGGGAAAGGCGGATCACCTTGGCGTAGCAGCCCCCCTCGAAATTGAAGATCCCCTGGTCTGACCACCCGTGCTCGTCATCGCCGATGAGGCCACGCTCGGGATCCGCCGAAAGCGTGGTCTTACCCGTTCCGGAAAGCCCGAAGAAGAGCGCCACGTCCCCGTTGTCCCCCACGTTCGCCGAGCAATGCATGGGCAGCACGCCCTGCTCCGGGAGGATATGGTTCAGCACGGAGAAGATGGACTTCTTGATCTCTCCTGCGTACTGGGTCCCCCCGATGAGGACGACCCCTTCCCGGAAGTTCACCACGATGAACGTTCCCGATCGGGTGCCGTGTCGGTCCGGATCCGCCGTGAAACCGGGAGCATGGAGAACGGTGAAGTCAGGCTCCATGGCCTGCAATTCCTCCGGCCCGGGCCGGAGAAACATGTTGTAGGCGAAGAGGGAGTGCCACGCGCTGGGCGTCACCACCCGCACATTCAGCCCGACCGAAGGATCGGCACCGGCCCGCACGTCACGGACGAAGAGGTCCTCATCGTTCAGATAGGCGGACACCCCTTCGAGGAGCAGGCGGTACTCCTCCTCTCCGATCCCCCGGTTCACCTCACCCCAATCCACCGCCTCTTCGGAGGTGGGCTCCCGGACGATGAACTTGTCGTTGGGGGACCGCCCGGTGTGCGGCGCGGTGCCTGCCGTGAACGCTCCCATGTGAGCCAGACGACCTTCACTGCGAGCCAGGGCGTGCTCGTAGAGGTCCGCAGGGGGTGCGTTCCAGTGGACGGTTCTCCGGGGCTCGAGCCCGTGGGCATCCAACCCTTTGGCGCTCGGGCGTCCCGAAACGGTCACTTCCCCGTCTTGTCGCTCCATATCTCGGCCTCCGTGCCGTCTCCCTTCCTATCGAATCAGGGCGTGGCCCCGTGGCGCACCAACGTGGCCGGGCTCGCCCACCTTGAACCCATAAGTGTGGTGGGATCGGGCCGCCGCGTCCACCAAACAGCCGGAGGACACTGACCCCGCCCCTCCGGCCAGGGGCACTGTAAACCACTGAAGATCCGTAAAGATCCGTGGAGCGACCGACGAAAAAGGGAGGGTCAGCCAGATTGGATTCCCTCCAACAGAACAGGAAGCGCGGCTCGGGTGTAGGTGGTTTGCAAGGCGCCTCTCCCGGTTCCGTCCCTCCGTCGAGCCACCGCGAACAAACGGCCGGCGAGGGGGGGCGTACCTCTTCAATCGCTTTTCCCCGCGGACAGTGTCCGGACGGCCTATCTCCCAAGCGTCGACCGCAGTCAGCTTCGCCCTGGTCGGAGCCCTCCTGGCCCCGGTCCAGGCCGGAGCCCAGAACTGTGAGCATGGACGGATTTCCCACGTATTCGTGGACAATCACTCCATCTTCGATGTGGAGACGCTCCCGGAGGATCCCCGCGTCCGGTGGGCCTACGAGCTCGCGAACCGGGTTCACGTCCGTACGAGAGAGGGCTTCATAGTCCGGGAGCTTCTTCTGGAAGAGGGGGAGTGCTACAACCCCGAGTACGCCCGAGAGTCGGCGCGCGTCCTCCGGGACTTCCGGTTCATCGCCGACGCGGACGTCTTCGGGGTTCCCCAGCCGGACGGCACCCGACATCTCGTGGTCGACACGAGGGATGAGTGGACGACCAAGCTCTCGGTCGCCATGAGCCTGGACGATGGGATCCAACTGGAAGGTGGCGCCATCACCGAGGAGAACTTCCTGGGGCTCGGTGCGCTCGTCTCCGCCTCCTTTCGGGATCGAGACGCCACCCGGGAGGCTGGGGGCCGGCTGGAGGTACCCCGTATCGGGAGGCGGCCCTGGGATGCCCGACTCGGGCTTACGCGAACCCGAGTGGGGACGGGTTTCGAGCAGCTCCTCATCCGTCCGATCGTGGCCGAGGAACCCCAATGGCTCTTTCGCCAGAAGGTCGCTCGAGAGGAGGAGCTCTTCAGCTATCACATTCCCGAGGGGAGGGGGTACAGCCACCTCGTCCTCCCGTCCAGAGCGCAACACGCCGAAGTCACCACAGGATTCCGAGTGGGTCGGCCGGGGAACCTTTTCTTATTGGGGGGAGGGGTCTCCTGGGAGGCCTTCCGCTTCGGAGGTGAGGTGGGCGTCCCCGAGGTAGTCCCCGACGGAGACTTCTCCCGAAGAGTGCCGGCTGGGGAAGACGCCCTGAGTGAGCTCTCCGGACAGCTTCAGGATCGGGAAACGTCCCGGATCAACATCCTCTTGGGCACCCGACATCTCCGTTTTCAGGAGTGGCGAGGGCTCGACGCCATCCGGGGAGTACAGGACGTCCCCTTCGGCTTGGAGACGCTTCTCACGGCGGGGCGGTCGGTGAATTTCTTCTCTCGCTCGGACGCGCCGGAGCGAGCCGACCTTCAGTTGCGGGCCGAGGCCTTTTGGGGAGGCGCCGTGGGAACGGTCCTGTTTCACGGTCTGCTGGCGGGAGAGGGACGCCGGGCCCTCGGGGCGGCGGACGGGCGCAAGCCCTGGCGGGACCTCATAGCGGAAGGGGTGGGTCTGGCCTACTGGAAGCCCGGTCCGGAAAGCCGACACCTTCTGGTGGCTCGTGCTTCGGGTGCGGGAGGTTGGCGGCACTCCGGACCCTTTCAAATCAGCCTGGGCGGACAAGACGGGGTTCGAGGTTTCCCAGAGGGGCGCCACCCGGGGGCGCGGCGCCTGATCCTTTCCCTGGAAGATCGAATCGCCCTGGACTCCCCCCTCCCGGACCTAGCGGACCTGGGGCTCACCCTGATGGCCGACGGGGGCTACATGCGGGCGGGGTCGGTGCCCTTCGGAAGCCACTCCGGCTTTCAAGCTTCCGTGGGTGCGGGCCTCCGCCTGGGCTTTCCGGCCGGCACCTCTTCCGTCATCCGCTTCGACGTCATGACTCCATTGACCGGTCCGGATCGGTTTCGCAGTCCGATCGTGCGTGTCTCGGCCAGGGAGATCCTGGGGCTTCTCGCACCCCTGGGTAGCGGGGAGGTGGACCAGGCCCGCCGCTCGGGGCTGGGGCTGGATTTCACGAGCGTAGTCACCGATCCTTATCGGTGGTAGCCGGATTCTCCGGGGGCCGGTGGACCGAGGCTTCAGGGGAGGAAGACCTGAACCCGGGGGAAGGAATCGCTGGAGCTCCCGCTGGAAACACCCACTGCGACAAGCGGCTCTCAGCGGGAACCCCCTGTGTGTGACCGGGTATCGGGGCCGTCGGAGGAGAGTGGGGGATGGACGAAAAAGTCAGAAATGTCCCTTTGACGCGACCTGGAGCCCGTCATACGTTTTCTAAGGTTTTGCGCCCGCCCGCCCCGGATCCCCGGGAGCGGCGTCTCGGATTCTTCAGGTCGCCCTTTCCCCTCCGCCAAGCGCTTCAGGAGCGCTCCTCGCTCTCCCGGAAGTCACCTGTGGACGAGGTAGAGTGACACGGATGTTTTCCCCTTCTCGTGGACTGGACTCCTTCGACCAGTACCTTCAAGATGTCGAAAAATACCCACTGATCCAGGACCCTGAAGAGGAACGGGCCCTGGCCCGGCGGGCCCGGGCTGGAGACAAGGAGGCGGCCGAACGTCTGGTCACCGCCAACCTGCGCTTCGTCATCTCGTATGTGAAGAAATACCAGGGCCGAGGGCTGGGTCTCGCCGAGCTCGTCTGCATCGGCAACGAAGGCCTCCTCAAAGCAGTAAAGAAGTTCGATCCCGACAAGGGCGTGAAGTTCATCTCCTACGCCGTCTGGTGGATCCGACAGACCGTCCTGCAGGCCCTGGCCGAACAAACGCGGTCCGTGCGCATTCCCCTGAACCAGAACTCGAACCTGGCTCGGCTCGCCCGTACGGATACGGCCCTGACCCAGCAGCTGGGCCGACCTCCGACGGACCAGGAAATCGCCGAGGAGATGGACGAGCCCATCGACACGATCCGGGCTCTTCGGAGGGTGGCCGCCAGCGAGCTCAGCCTGGACGCTCCGATCGACCGAAGCGACCGGGACAGCTCGAGCTTCGGCGAACGCTTCGCGGGGACCGAGTCCGTGGACATCGAGGAAGACGTGGAGGCGGTGGCCCGACGCGACTTCCTCGAGACCATGTTCGAGAACTACCTGACCGAGCGGGAACGCAAGATCCTCTACCTGTACTACGGACTGGACGACGGAGAGGAACGGACCCTGGAGGAGATCGGGTCCCTTCTCGGGGTGACGCGGGAGCGGATCCGGCAGATCCGGAACCGGGCTTTCGAAAAGCTCAGAGAAAGCCCTCACGGAGAATCCCTGTCCGGGTTCTGGAACCCGAACTGAGCGGGGAAGGACCGAAATCCGGACCGATGGTCGAGGGGTCCCGGGGTGCCGCAGCACCCCGGGACCCTTTTTCCATCACCGTCGTCCGGAGTGTCAGAGGGCAGCCGGTTCCGCCGAATCCTCGGCCACCGGCTCCGCCGAGTCGTTCGGTGGGCTCAGGAGCACCACCTCCCTGGCATGGACTTCCGCGGTGGGAATGGTGACACCGTCCCGGTCGTACGTGTCGTACTCGAGACGGCCCTCCAGATAGACCCGATCTCCCTTTTCGATATACTCTTCGGCGAACTGGGCCAACCGACTCCAGACCGTCACGCGGTGCCAGTCGGTCTTTTCCCGGAAGCCGTCACCGTCGTCGGGGACCCGATGGTTCGTGGCCAGCGAGAAGTTGGCCACCTTGGTTCCGTTCCGGGTTTCCCGCATCTCCGGATCCCGCCCTACGTGCCCCACCAGGATGATCTTGTTCACCGAACGGCTCATGGTCCCTCCCTGGAGCTCGCCGAGGGGTAGGTCCGACCCGTCCGGCGAGCTTGAGACGGGTCGGCCGTTTCACGACCCCCAGGTTACGCTCGCCACCGGGACGGCCCCATGGGCAAACCGGCCTCCTTTCACGTCAGCCCTTGCAGTCGTACCACGTCTCTCCCATGCCCACATCCACCCGGAGTGGGACGCTCAGCTCCACGGCCCCTTCCATTCGCTCCACCACCATCTCCCGGAGGGCATCCAACTCGTCCTCGGGAGCCTCGAAGACGAGCTCGTCGTGAACTTGAACCAGGAGCCGGCTGGCCCATCCGTCTTCTTCGAGTATCCCGTGGATCTCGATCATCGCTCTCTTGATGAGATCGGCGGCGGAGCCTTGGATTGGTGTATTCTGGGCCACCCGCTCCCCGAACTGACGAACGTTCCAATTCTTGGCCTCGATCTCCGGGACGTAGCGCCGGCGCCCCATGAGGGTTTCCACGTACCCCCTCTCCCGGGCCAGCCGAACCTGTTCGTCCAAGAACACCCGAACCCCCGAGAAACGTTCGAAGTACTCCTCGATGAACGCCCCGGCCTCGGCCCGGCTCGTCCCCAGATCCCGGGCCAGGGAAAACTCCCCCTGGCCGTACAGAGTGGCGAAGTTGATCGTCTTGGCCCGGGCTCGCATCTCTTCGCTCACTTCCTCGATGGGCACCTGGAAGATCACCGACGCGGTCTGTCGATGAATGTCCAGGTCCTGCCGAAACCCCTCGACGAAGGCTTCATCCCCGGAGAAATGAGCCAGAATCCGGAGCTCGATCTGGGAATAGTCGGCCGCCAGGAAGTGGTAGCCCGGGTCCGACACGAATCCCTTCCGAATTTCCCTGCCCACTTCGCTGCGAATGGGAATGTTCTGCAGGTTGGGATCCGATGACGACAGGCGACCCGTAGCCGCGACGGTCTGGTTGAACGAAGTGTGAATCCGCCCCGTTTCCGGGTTCACCAGCTTGGGAAGGGAATCCACGTACGTTGACCGCAGCTTCTCGAGTTGCCGGTAATCCAGGAGGAGCTCGGGAATCCTGTGCCCCTGGGTCGCCAGCTCTTCCAGCACGGAGGCAT
The DNA here is from genome assembly GCA_007122885.1 of Gemmatimonadota bacterium. Taxonomy (GTDB): domain Bacteria; phylum Gemmatimonadota; class Gemmatimonadetes; order Longimicrobiales; family Gaopeijiaceae; genus SKSR01. The sequence continues at coordinate 18,505 of SKSR01000252.1, read as the reverse complement.
CGGTGGAAGGGCCCGTCTTGGTTCGCTTCACCACCGGAAGTTTCAGCTTCTCGAAGAGGACCTCTCGGAGCTGAGGGTTCGACTTCACGTTGAACTCCTCCCCGGCTTCCGCCCATATCTCTTCCTGAATGCGCTCCAGCTTCTCCCCGAGCCACCGGCTGGTGCGCTTGAAGAAATCCGGATCGATCCGGATGCCCTCCCATTCCATCTGGGCCAGGACGGGCACGAGGGCCATTTCCAAGTCCCGGAACAAATCGCCCAGTCCTTCCTCCTCCAGATTCCCCGCGAAACGCTCCATGAGCCTGAGGGTCAGGTCGGCGTCCTCGCACGCGTAGGGAGTCGCCTCCTCCAGCGGTACCTGGGCGAAGGAGATTTCGCTCTTCCCCTTCCCAGCCACCGACTCGTACTCCACGGGCGTGTAACCGAGGAAGTCGGTGGAAAGGGCATTCAATGAGTGCTGCCGACGGCCTGGATCGAGGACGTAGGAGGCCACCATGGTGTCGCAGTCCAACCCCCTCAGCGTCACACCCGCTCGACGTAGCACCAGAAGATCGTACTTGAGGTTGTGTCCCACCTTTCCCACCGCCGGATCCTCCAGGAGCTCCCGGAGAGGGGACATCTCGGGTTCTTGGAGTCCCGGAAGATTCTTCGGCTCGCCGCCGCCCTCAGGGTCGTCGAGGAGGGAGGCCGGCGGGGCTTCATGGGCCAACGGCAGGTAGACGGCGGTGCCTGTTTCCCACGAAAGCGATACGCCTACCAGCCGGGCGACCATCGGGTGTAGGGACGTGGTCTCCGTGTCCACTGCCACCCGCCCCGCCTTCCGGGCTGCGTCCACCACTCGTTCGATCTCGGCCGGGTCCTCGATGGCCCGATAGGCCACCTCCGCCTCCGAAAGGCGGCCACCAGCGCCCTCCGCGCCCGCGATCCGCTCGATCAAGCTTCGGAACTCGAGCTCCACCAATAGCTCACGAAGCCGCGGCCAGTCGGGTTTCCGAACCCGGAGCCGCTCCAGATCCAGCTCCACAGGCAAATCCGTCTGGATCGTGACGAGCTTCCTGGAAAGCCGGATCTGGTCCCGGTTCTCCGCCACGGCCTTCCGCTTTCCATCCCAGGGTATGCGGTCCGGATCCTCCAGGAGCTCCTCCAGAGAACCCACCTCGGTGAGCAGGCGCTTGGCCCAGCCCTTTCCCACCCCTGGGGCTCCGGGGATGTTGTCGGAAGCATCGCCGACCAGGGCCAGGTAGTCCACGACCTGGGTCGGATCGATCCCGAGGCGATCCGAAGCGTTCGTCTCGTCCACCCATTCCGCCTCCACTCCCGTGGCTCCCCCTCGGCCCGGGTTCAGCAGGTGGACTCCCGGCCCCACGAGCTGATGGAAATCCTTGTCACCGGAGACCACCACCGCTTCGATCCCTTCATCCCGAGCCTGCACCGCCAGGGTCCCGATGACGTCGTCCGCTTCGTAGCCCTCTAGCTCCACCACCTCGTCGTGAAAGGCCGACACCAGCTCTCGGATGCGAGGGAGAGAGGCTTCCAGCTCCTCCGGCATCTTTTCCCGGGTGGCCTTGTACTCGGGAAACTCCTTCTCCCGGTGGCTCATTCCCGAATCGAAGACGACGGCCAGATAGTCCGGATCGTACTCGTCTCGGATCTTCAGGAGGAAGTTCACCACCCCCCACGGAGCCGAAGTGTTTTCCCCACGAGAGTTCGTGAGGGGGCGGTTCACGAAGGCGAAGTACGATCGGTAGATGAGGGCATACGCGTCGATGAGGAAAAGCCGGGGGGCAGTCTTTTCGGGGGGGGGCGCCATAGGCGTCTCGAACGGTGGAAGGGGAAGGAAGGATGTCCGCCACTGGGAGCACGCCGGTGCCCGGGGCCTGATTCCCGGGCCACGCTGCCGGGGACGGGGGCGGATACGAAGAGAGGGGAGCCACCCGTCGGTGGCTCCCCTCTCTCGCAAGAAACCCTTCGGCCAGCGGGCCCCCGGGTCCCCTAGCCGTCAGTCACCGGCGGGCGTGGGGGCCCGGCCTCCCTCGATGGCATGAAGGGTGTCGATCATCTTCTGGGCCGACTCCTCCATGTCGATGACCAGGGAGTCGATCCGGGAGACGAAGTAGTTGTGCGCGATGCTCACCGGAATGGCGATGGTGAGACCGGTGGCGGTGGTGAGCAGCGCCACCTTGATCCCGCCGGCCACCAGGGTCGCCTCCACCTCACCGGCCACCTCGATGGCCTGGAAGGCGATGATCATACCGATCACCGTCCCCAGGAAGCCCAAGAGGGGGGCGATGTTGGTCAACGTGGCCAGGACCACGAGCCCCTTCTCGAGTCGGCTCAGCTCCAGAAGGCCCTGATTCTCAATGGCCTTGAGTACCCGGTCCGTTCCCTCCTGACGCTTCTCGAGCCCGGCCACCAGGATATTGGCCGCCGGAGCGTCGGACTCCCGGCAAACCTCCATCGCTTCGTCCACCCGGTGCTCGGCCAGGAGTTCGTTCACGTCCCGGAGGATCTTCTTCGTCTTGCCGCTCTTTGCCATCAGGTCGAAGAACTTCCAGATGATGACGATGACGGCCACGACAATACATGCCGCCAGGGGCCAACGCATGAACCCCATTTCGTCCCAGACGAAATACATCTGCTCCGTCATCGTCATGTCCGGAGCGTCCACGCCCGGAATCTGTAGGAGCGTGCTGTACAGCTGCATCATACCCAACAAGGGGACCTCCTGCCAAAGAGTTCATGCTTACCGTCCGACACTCGCCCATCCCGCGACGATCCGAGGAACGGAAGCGGGCGTACGAAGGGTGCCAAAATGCGGCGCTCGGGAATACCTGTCAAGATTTTCCTGAAAAGCGCTCGGGAACCTTGCCGCAGGCGACCCGGTGCCCTCTGGCCTTCAAACCCAGTGACTGGACCCTCCGCTTACACTCACCGTCCTTGCGGGGGTCCGGGCAGTGGGGCTCGCATGGACACCCTTTTCCGCTTCCCGCTCCCGACTCGGACTCGCCGGGGAGCACGATCCGCTCGCCGGCGACCTTCCTTCCAGGATCCAGCCGGGGGATCGCCGAAAGGAGCGTCCGCGTGTATGGATGCCTCGGGCTTCGGTAGAGGTCATACGCGTGAGCCTCCTCGACGATCCGTCCCAGATACATGACGAGGACCCGGTCGCTCAAATACTCCCCCACCACCAGATCGTGCGAGATGCACAAATAAGTGAGCCCGAGCTCTTCCTGCAAGCGGAGCGGCCATCAGCGGGTGCGGGGATCCAAGGCGTCTCGAAGCCCGTCCCCGACCAGGTTGAAGGCCAAAACCGCCAGGACGATGGCCAGGCCCGGAAAGGTGGCCACCCACCAGGCGTTGAGGAGATGATCGCGGCCATCCGCTACCATTCCTCCCCACGACGGGGTCGGGGGCTGGACTCCCAGTCCCAGGAAGGAAAGTCCAGCCTCGAGCACGATCACGTCGCCTATGCCCAGCGTCGCCGCCACGATAATGGGTCCTCCGGCATTGGGGAGCACATGCCGAAACAGGACCCGGCGCCGGGAAAGCCCCGACCCCCGGGCCGCCAGGACGAACTCCCTTTCCCGCAGGCTGAGAACCTCGCCTCGGACGATTCGAGCGGTCTGAGGCCACTGGGTGAGTCCAAGTACGAGAACCATCATGGCGATGGAGGGCTCGAACAGGGCCATGACGGCGATGAGGAGGACGAGACGGGGAAAGGCCATCACCGTATCCACCAGGCGCATGAGGACACCGTCCACGGCCCCCCCGAAGAAGCCGGCCGTGGCGCCCACCAGAGTCCCGACGCTCACGCTGACGAAGACCGCCAGAGCGGCTATGGCGAGGGAGAGCCGGGCCCCGTAGAGGATCCTGGAGAAGAGGTCGCGTCCGAACCCGTCCGTTCCCAGGAGATGCTCTCCCGACGGGGGGAGGAACCGCTGGCCCACCAGATCCCCGTGGGCGGTGGGATCATACGGAGCAAGGAGGGGAGCGAGCGCGGCGGCGGCCGCCACGAGCCCTACCGCCGCCGCTCCGGCCAAGGCCACGCGACTCGGACGGAACCCGGAGTCGTGACCGCCTCGGAGAAGCGACGTCCCCTTCGTAGGGGACCGATGGGCATCCACCAAGGACCATAGCCAGACCGCAGCCAACATCGAGACAAGGATGGCGAGAGCCCCGCGCTGGCCGGCATCCCCCATGGCGGCGTGGAGGACCCGCTCCCACCGGCCGACCCCCACCGCCAACCCACCGAGCCAAAGAACGAGGGCTATCGCCCCCAGACTCCTTCCGGCCAGGAGCTGAGGAAGCCCTGGGAGGAAGGCGGCCACCACCACCCCGCCCCGAGAGCCTCCCCACCCTCCACCCGGCGGGCGGGCGGTCCCCTCCGATCCGGTTGCGGTCCCGCTGTGCGCCGGAAGCCTCGAGTCCGGACGAGGGTCACTCATACCGGATCCGGGGATCCACCAGAGAGTAGAGGAGATCGGCGAGGAGGTTACCCACGACCACCATGACCGCGAAGAGGAGGGCCCCCGCCATGACCACCGGATAGTCCCGCTGCCCGATGGCGTCCACCACCAGCTTGCCCATCCCGGGCCAGGCGAAGACGGTCTCGACGAAGACCGTTCCCGAGAAGAGAAGGGGGAGGTGGAATCCCAGGAGGGTTACCACGGGAATGAGCCCGTTGCGAAGCCCGTGCTTCAGAAGAACGGTCCTACGCGGCAGTCCTTTGGCCCGGGCCATCCGGATGTAGTCCTGAGTCAGAACCTCCAGCATGCTGGCGCGGGCGTAGCGGGCTATTCCCCCGGCCAGGACCAATGTCAGGGAGAGTACAGGAAGGGCCAAGTGCCGGGCTCGGTCGACCACCTGCCCCCAGGGCGTCATGGTCCCGTGGTCCAGGCTGACCATTCCGGAGGCCGGGAAGTGGACGGGCCACCCCCACACGTTCCTTGCATAGAGGCTGAACACCAAAACGAGCATCAGGGCCAGCCAGAAGGACGGCATGGAGTAGAAGAAAAGGGAGCCTACGCTGAGGGAGGAATCCGTCCAGGTGTTGTGCCGTGCCGCCTGTAGGACTCCGATCGCGGTTCCCACCAGAAAGGCCAGGGCCAGGGCCGTGCCGGCCAGGATCAAGGTGTTGGGCAGGGCCTGTCCGAAAAGCTGGGCCACCGGCCGCCCGCGGGCCAACGACTGACCGAAGTCGCCCTGGAGGGTGGAGCTTATCCACATCACGTAGCGGGTGTGGAGGGGCTCGTCCAAGCCCATGTTGGCCCGAATCCGCTCGAGTGCTTCGGCCGAGACCCCCGGGCCGGCGTAGAGGGAGGCTGGATCCCCGGGAGCGAGATGGAGGACCACGAACACCACAGTGGCCACACCCACTACCACCGGCACGGAGCTGAGCAACCTCCGAAGGACGTACCGGATCATGGGACGGGACCGGCTGGGTCAGGCCGAGGTCACGGATCCCGGGCAGCCACGGCCGTCCCCCGTCGAGCCCCCTCGGGGATCCACCAATCCGCCACGCTCACCCATTCTCCCCGGGCATCCATGTGGACTCCCTCCAGGCGTTCCCGGACGCCGGCGGTCCGGTCCCGGAAATAGAAATAGGTGAAGGGCTGGAGCTCCACGAGACGCTCCTGGTACTCGCGCCAGAGGGGAAGGGCCTCCTCCCTGCCCTGAATCACTTGAAGACTGTCCAGGAGCTGGTCCATCCGTTCGTCCTGGAGACCCGACCAAGCGTAGGCTCCGTCCGAGCGATCCGAGTGGAAGAGATCCGTGTCGTCCACCTTGAACTCCGTGACCCAGGCCAGGGTCACTCCGTCGAAGTCCCGCCCGGCAGGGTCCGTCACCCGGCTCACCAGGGTGGCCCACTCCAACCCTTGGGGCCGGACGGACACACCCACCTCGGCCAGTTGCGCCTGCATGATCTCGGCGATCTCCCGCCTCTGCTGGTTCCCGGTGTTGTAGAGGATCGAGATCTCCAGGGACTCGCCGTCGTCGCTCTCCCGGATCCCATCCCCGCTCCGGTCTTCCCAGCCGGCCTCCGCCAAGAGCCGCCGAGCCTCGTCCGGGTGGTAGGGCAGATCGTGGACCAGGGTCTCATCGTGGGCCCAGTGGGATGGGGGAACCCCCGCGTTGGCTACGGAACCACGCCCCCCCAGTACCGCCTCTACGATCCGCTCCCGGCCCGTGGCCAAGGTGAGCGCCCGGCGAACCCGGGCATCCGATAGCTGGGGCCTGCGAGAGTTCCACGCCACGAAGACGTAATCGCGAAAGGGGAAGGAAAGGAGCCTGGCGCCTTCCTCCTCCTCCAGCCGCTCCGCATGCTCGGGTGTGGGTTGAAGGTAGATGTCCACCCGCTCCGTGAGGACTTCCGTGAGCAGTGTGGAGGGCTCCGGAACGACCCTGTATACGTAGCGATCCAGACGAGGAGGCCCTCCAAGCTCATCGGGAAACGCCGGGTTGCGGGCGAAGGTCCAGCTTTCCCCGTCCCGGTGGTCCACGAAGCGGAACGGCCCGGCCCCCACCGGGCACTCGGTTCCGAACGGATGCCCTCGGAGTTCCGCCGGGGGAACATCGCCCAGGAGGTGTTCGGGCATGATCGCCATCACCCGCCAGGAGTCGAGGGGCTCGGCGTGGGGTTCCATGTGAAAGCGGACGGTGTGCGAGTCCAACACCTCCACCCCGTCCTCGCCCGGGGAGTAGTGGGTCCAGAACGCGGCGTTGGGAAAGCCGGTCTCCGGGTCGTTGGCCCGAAGGAAGGTGAAGGCCACGTCCTCCGCCGTTACGGGCTCACCGTCGTGCCAGTGCACATCGTCCCGGAGATGGAAGGTGAGTTCCCGGCCGTCCTCGGAGAGGTCCCAGGAGCTGGCCAGATACGGCTCCGGCTCGTAGTCCTCGTCGTAGCGTACGAGGGTCATCTGGTTCACGAAGATCTGGTGCTGGGACGCACCGTGATCCGCGGTTCGGAAGGCGTTCATCCCGTCCGGGATCTCTCCGATGCCCCCAACCACCGCGGTCCCGCCATACTCGTCTCCCTCGGGCTCGTCGAAAGAACCCAAGTAGGCATCTACATCGGCCAGGACCTCCTGGCAGAAGTCGGGGAGCTCCTCTCCCCCTTCGAGGGCGCAGGCACCCAGAAGAACCAGGGCGACCGGGATCGGAAAGCGGGTTGGGTGCAAGGGCCGATGCATGTTCCCCCCGTCCGGGATGTGATTCTCCCGGCGGAGGCCGTCACCTCCGCCAAATCCAGTCAGAGGATTGATACCGATCCAGAAGCCTCTCCGCCACCTCCGCCTCCGACGGGGTGACCTCCGACGGAACCCACTCGCCCCCCAAGACGCCGGTAACGCCCCGGGCCAGGGCCTGAACGAGCTGACCCCACTCAGGCAGGGGCAAGAGGACCTGATCCAGGGTGGTGAAGGGCTCCACGGCCGGGGTGGGGGACCCGGTGCCGTCGGCTCCGGGCCCGTTCTCCGAATCGGTGCCCTGGGCCTCCTCGAATCGACGGACTCGGGCCTGATCCCCGGCCAACAGGAGGGAGCCATGCTGGAGAAGGGAGCCTTCCACGCGGGCCTGGGCGCTCCCGACCAACTTCCGCCCCTCCACGATCACTTCCCCTTCGGCCGGGGCTGCGAAGCACGCCCCCGCCTCCGGAGGCAGGGCGAACGTCCCCCCCTCGCTCACACGAGCCGGAACGCCCAGGGCCCGAAGTCCCTCCACCAGACCCTCGTTCACCAGACGGTAGGTCTGTCGGAGTCCTCCGTACGCTCGAAGGGGGAGCACCACCGCGTAGGTAAGCTCCAGGTGGTGGAGAACGGCCCTTCCGCCGGTAGGCCGTCGTACCAACCCCACCCCCGCCTCCCTGATCGCGTCCGCCCGGTAGGCCCCCCGGGCTCGCTGATTCCGTCCGAAGGAGATGGTGGGGATCTCCCATCGATAGAACCGGAGGACTCCGGAGTCGGCTGGAAGGCCGTCGGCCAGGGCATGATCCACCGCCATGTTCCGGGCCCCGGAGAGAGGGGGGTCCACCAGGACCCGACCGCGGGCGACGCCCGGGCCCGCCCCCCCACGCACGTCCTTCACCGGAACACGAACACGGAAGGGGCGGGAGACCCCGGGTCCCTCGGGACCGTCCGCTCAACCACCGGATTCCTCCCCACCGTCACCCGAGCTGAAGGGTATCGCCCGGCTGCAGTATCTCCACCTTCGCTCGGCCCCCCACCTTGCTGCGGAACTCTTCCGGATCCTGCTCGATGAGCTCGAACGTATTGTAGTGGATGGGAACGACGACTTTCGGCTCGATGAAGTCTACGGCCCGCACCGCGTCGTCCGGTCCCATGGTGAAGTTGTCCCCGATGGGAAGGAGCGCCACATCCACCTGACCGTTCAGGAGTTGCATGTCCATCATGAGGGAGGTGTCCCCGGCGTGATAGAGCCGTTGCCCGTCCACGTTCATGAGGAACCCGGCCGGGACGGTGCTGAACTTCCCGGTCTCGTCCCCGGCCACCTGACCGCCGTGGAGGGCCGGCGTCATCTTCACGTACCCGAAGGGGAAGTGGAATCCACCCCCGATGTGCATGGGGTGCGCGTTCTCGATGCCCTGGGTCTGTGCGAAACTCACGATCTCGAAGGTGGAGACCAGGGTGGCACCCGTCCGCTTGGCCAGAGAGATGGCATCGGCGAAGTGATCGAAGTGCCCGTGGGTGCAGAAGATGTAGTCGAGGTCCCCGACCTCGTCGGCGGTTCGATCCGCCACCGGGTTCTCGTCGAACCATGGGTCGATGACGATACGGGTGCCGTCGTTGAGCTCCAAGGTAAAGGTGGACTGGCCGTGAAACGTGAGCTTCGCCATGGCGCTTCTCCTTCGATCTAGCGGGTTCTCCAAACTTCATGACTTCCTGAGACCTACGACGCGTACGCTTCCATGGGAGGACAGGAGCAGACCAAATTCCGGTCGCCGTGAGCATTGTCCACCCGGCGAACGGCGGGCCAGAACTTGTGCTCTCGTGTCCAGCTGGCCGGAAAGGCGGCCTCCTGTCGTCCGTACGGATGGCTCCAATCGTCTGCGGTGACGTGCTCGGCCGTGTGGGGAGCGTTCTTGAGCGGGTTGTCCTCCGCGTCCTGGATCCCCAGCTCCACTTGCTGGATCTCGGCTCGTATGGAAAGAAGGGCGTCGCAGAAGCGATCCAACTCCTCCCTGGACTCGCTCTCGGTAGGCTCCACCATGATCGTGCCTGGAACCGGCCACGACATTGTCGGGGCGTGGAACCCGTAGTCCATGAGGCGCTTGGCCACATCCTCCTCCGAGATCCCTGCGTCCTTCCGGAACGGCCGGAGATCCAGGATGAACTCATGGGCCACCCACCCATCCTCCCCGCGGTACAGGACGTCGAACTCCTCCTCCAAGCGCCTAGCCATGTAGTTGGCGTTCAGGATCGCCACCTCGGTGGATCGCCGAAGCCCCTCCCGACCGAGCAGAGCCATGTAGGCCCACGAGATGAGCAGGATGCTCGCGCTTCCCCACGGGGCGGACGCCACCGGACCGATGGCCTTTTCACCCCCCACCGGTGCGAGAGGATGCCCGGGGAGGTAGGAAGCCAGGTGCTCGGCGGCGCAGATGGGCCCCATCCCCGGCCCACCTCCACCATGGGGTATGGCGAATGTCTTGTGAAGGTTGATGTGGCACACGTCGGCGCCGTATTCAGCCGGCCGACACACCCCCACCTTCGCGTTCAGGTTCGCCCCGTCCAGGTAGACCTGACCTCCATGGTCATGCACGACGGAGCACGCCTCCCCGATGTGCTCCTCGAAGACCCCGTGGGTGGAGGGGTAGGTGATCATGATGGCCGCCAGTCGATCCGAATGCTCCTCGGCCTTGGCCTTCAGGTCCTCCAGGTCGATGTTCCCTCGCTCGTCGCACTCGACCACCACGACCTGAAGCCCGGCCATGACGGCGGAAGCAGGGTTCGTTCCGTGCGCCGAGGAGGGAATGAGGCATACGTCTCTGTGCCCTTCCCCTCGATCCTCATGGTATTGTCGGATGACCAGGAGCCCCGTGTACTCTCCTTGGGCTCCCGAGTTGGGTTGGAGGGAGACCGCCTCCAAACCCGTAATCTCCCCCAACCACCGCTCCAGATCTCCGATGATCCTGCGATACCCTTGGGCCTGGTCCGGGGGCGCGAACGGGTGGAGGTCCGAGAACTCCGGCCAGGTGAGGGCGGTCATCTGACTCGTGGCGTTCAACTTCATGGTACACGAGCCCAGCGGGATCATGCTCGTTGTGAGGGACAGGTCCCGAGACTCCAGGCGACGGATGTAACGGAGCATCTCCGTCTCCGAGTGGAACCGGTTGAAGACCGGGTGCTCCAGGAACCCGGTCTCTCGTCGAAGCTCCTTCGGAAGCCCCAGGCCGGCTTCGGAACCCGGGCCCGACCCTCCCCCATCAACCTCCGGGCCGGCACCGAAAAGCCGGAGAAGCCGGTCCACTTCCTCGGTGTCCGTCTTCTCGTCCAGGGCGACGCCCACGGTCCCGTCACCGAAGTCCCGCAGGTTGAATCCCGCGTCCAAAGCTCCGGCCACGATTGCCTGGCCGCTCTCACCGGACGGACGGACCCGAATCGTGTCAAAGAAGTGGCGGTGGACCAGCTCGTGCCCCGCCTCCTCCACTCCCCGAGCGAGCCGCCGAGTGTACCCGTGAATCCGTCGCGCGATGGCCCTGAGGCCCTCGGGCCCGTGGTATACCGCATACATCCCGGCCATGACCGCCAAGAGGACCTGAGCGGTGCAGATGTTCGACGTGGCCTTCTCCCGGCGAATGTGCTGCTCCCGGGTCTGAAGGGCCATCCGGTAGGCAGGGTTTCCCTCCCGGTCCACGGAAACCCCGATGATCCTCCCAGGAAGCTTCCGCTGAAAGCGACTCGACGCTGCTATGTACGCCGCGTGGGGGCCCCCATACCCCAGAGGAACCCCGAAGCGTTGGGTGTTCCCCACCGCCACGTCCGCCCCCAGCTCCCCCGGAGGCACGAGCTGGGTGAGGGCCATGAGGTCGGCGGCCATGGCCACTTGAGCACCGGAGTCGTGGGCCCGCTCGCAGAATCCCCGGTAGTCCCGAACGGCTCCGTCCGTTTCGGGATACTGGAGGAGGGCGCCGAAGACGGACTCGTCGAAGTCGAACTCCTCCGCGTCCCCGACCACCACCTCCACATCCCTTGGGAGGGCACGAGTTCGGACGACCTCGATCGTCTGGGGATGACACCGATCCGACACGAAGAATCGGTTCCGCTCCCTTCCTCGGGCGGCGCCGTGGAAAAGGGCCATGGCCTCGGCAGCCGCGGTCCCCTCATCCAACAGCGAGGCATTGGCGATCTCCAGACCGGTCAAATCCATGACCATGGTCTGGAAATTCACCAGCGCCTCGAGCCGGCCTTGGGAGATCTCCGCCTGGTACGGCGTGTACTGCGTATACCAGCCCGGGTTCTCCAGAATGTTCCGGCGAATCACTCCCGGCAGGACCGTATCGTGGTAGCCCATCCCCAGGAGAGAGCGGAGGAGTCGGTTCTCGTCGGCGATGGACCGAAGCTCCTCCAGAAGTTCCGGCTCGCTCAGAGCCTCCTCCATCTCCAGGGGCCGGGAGGAGCGGATCGGCTCCGGAACGGCCGCCTCGACCATCTCCTCCAGTGAACCGAGCCCCAGGAACTCCAGCATTCCCTGGATTTCGTCATCACGAGGTCCCAGGTGCCGATGGAGAAAGGATCGGGATCCATCTATCTCGAGGGCCATGTTCGCCTCGCAGCTTTCATATGAACCATGTCTTGGGCAGGGACCGGACCGTTGGGTCCGGGAGAGGGAAACCCGTCACCGGGGAGGTCGTTCCGACGACGAACCGCCGCGGAGCGGACAATGCCGCTGGGCGTTGGGAGGGGCGACGCCCCTCCCGAGTCACTCGCCGATGAGGCGCCGGTAGGCGTCGGCGTCGAGAAGCGACTCGAGCTCGCTTTCGTCCTCAATTCGGAGACGGATCATCCATCCACCCCCGTACGGTGCCGAATTGACCAGCCCCGGGTCGTCCTCGAGGGCCGAGTTGACCGCCACCACCACTCCGGTGAGCGGGCTGTAGAGGTCGCTCACCGCCTTCACCGCTTCGATGGTCCCGAAGGTGTCCATCCGGTTGAATGAATCGCCGGTCTCCGGAAGCTCCACGTAGACCACGTCCCCCAGCTCGCCCTGGGCGTAATCGGTGATGCCCACGAGGAAGACCCCATCCTCATCGGTGGACTTCAGGTACTCGTGCTCTTCGGTGTAGTAGAGGCCCTGCGGAATGTCGGCCATTCTCCCTCCGTCGAGGCGATCGGGTGGCGGATTTCGCATCAAGATATAGACGCCGGCCGGAGGGAGCGTCAACCCTGTTCCCTCGGCGCGCACCAGGGGCCCGCCGAGGGCCGGCGGGACCGAAGGTGAGGGGTCCCGGTGGAGGCATCCCTGTCCAGACGCGCCCGTCGGCCCTAGATTTTTGCTCTCGCTTCTTCCCTCGAAGCGGCACGACGGGGAGGGGGCGGGGCCGCGGGGCGCGCCGAATGGGACGTACCGGGCAACGAACCACGTGAAGGCTCAGTTCAAGCAATCGAGGAAGGCCATGAGTTCCGTTTTGACCGAAGGGGCCCAGCCGGCCCTGACCAAGCTGTCCGACGAAGAGAGCATGTTCCAGGAAGCCGTGCGGGATTTCGCCACGTCGGAGGTGGCACCCCGGGTCATGGCCATGGACGAGAAGGCCGAGATGGACTCGGACCTCATTCCCCAGCTCTTCGAGCTGGGCCTCATGGGGATCGAGATTCCTGAACGTTACGGGGGCACGGGCTCCAACTTCTTCACCTCCGTCCTCGTGGTGGAGGAGCTTTCCCGGGTGGATCCCTCCGTGGGAGTCCTCGTGGACGTCCAGAACACGTTGGTGATCAACGCCATCCTCCGTTGGGGGACGGAAGAGCAGAAGGAGAAGTACTTCCCTCTCCTCGCTCGGGAGGTGGTGGGTGCCTATGCCCTTTCGGAAGCGGGGAGCGGTTCGGATGCCTTCGCCCTCCAGTGCAAAGCCGAGAAGGACGGCGACGACTGGATTCTCAACGGCCAGAAGCTCTGGATCACGAATGGGGCCGAAGGGGGCCTCTACATCGTCTTCGCCACGGTGGCCCCGGAGGAAGGTTACAAGGGGATCACGGCCTTTCTGGTTGAGAAGGACACCCCCGGATTTTCGGTAGGGAAGAAGGAGGACAAGCTGGGAATCAGGGCCTCCTCCACCACGGAGCTGGTCCTGGAGGACTGCCGCATTCCGGCGGAGAACGTCCTCGGGGAGGTCGGGAAAGGCTACAAGGTAGCCATCGAAACCCTGAACGAAGGAAGAATCGGGATCGGCGCCCAGATGGTCGGTTTGGGCCAGGGAGCGCTGGATCACACGAAGAAGTACGTTCAGGAAAGGGAACAGTTCGGCCGTCCCATCGGAAGCTTCCAAGGCGTTCAGTTCCAGATCGCCCGAATGGCTACAGAGCTGGAAGCCTCCCGGCTCATGGTCTACAACGCCGCGCGTCTCAAGGACGCGGGCGAACCGTTCCTGATCCCTGCGGCGATGGCGAAGCTGCAATCGTCGGAGGTGGCCCAGCGGATCTCGTCCGAATGCATCGATCTGTACGGGGGCTACGGCTTCACCAAGGAGTATCCGGTAGAAAAGTTCTACAGGGACTCCAAGATCGGGACAATCTACGAAGGGACCACGAACATGCAGCTCCAAACCATCGCCAAGACGCTTCTGAAGTGAGCGGGGAGGTCCGTTCGTAATGGGATTCGGAGCGCCTGAGGTAATACTCATCCTCCTTCTCGCCCTGCTTTTCTTCGGGGGGAAGAAGCTGCCGGAAATCGCCCGGGGACTCGGCTCGAGTGTCCGGAACTTCAAGCGCTCCATGGAGGATTCCGACAAGCTGGAAGGAGATCAGGGTCCGGAGGGTGAGGAGCCCGAAGACCGGGAGCAGTAGCCTCGGACCCTCGGGGGCCGGCCTCCGGCTGGCGATCCTGTTCCTCGCCGTTTTCGTGGATCTGGTGGGGTTCGGGATCGTCCTCCCGCTCCTACCCTTCTACGCCGACCGTTTCGGGGCGTCCGGGGTGGTCATCGGGTTCCTCGTCCTCTCCTATTCAGCTGCTCAGCTGCTCCTGGCCCCTGTCTGGGGCCGGCTCTCCGACCGCTTCGGCAGACGGCCCATCCTCATCATCGGGCTCGTGGGATCCGCGATCTCCTACGTGGTCTTCGCATACGCGGGGTCGGTGGCCGTGCTTCTCCTCTCCCGCGTCATGGCCGGGGTGGGAGGGGCGAACATTCCCGTGGCCCAGGCTTACATCGCCGATGTGACCCCACCGGAGCGCCGAGCTGCGAACATGGGACTGATCGGTGCGGCGTTCGGGCTCGGCTTCATCTTCGGCCCGGCCATCGGCGGCCTGCTCGCTCCCGTGTCCACAGCCGCCCCCGGCCTGGCGGCGGCGGCCCTCTGCGCCGGGAATGCCGTGTTGGCTTTCTTTTTCCTTCCGGAGTCCCTGACTGCGGAGGAGAGGGCTGACCGGGCTCAGCGACGGAAGCCGCATGTGCACCCACTGAAGAAGCTGCGCGAGGCGCTGGGTCAACCCGAACTGCAGGAGGTCCTGCTTCTCTCGTTCCTCTTCACCGTGGCCTTTTCCTCCATGCACCCCACCTTTCCCCTCTTCGCCGCGGAACGCTTCGGGCTGGAGGAACGGGAGGTGGGCTACCTCTTCGCGTTCCTGGGATTGGTCTCCGCCATCATGCAGGGAGGCATCGTTCGACTCGTGGCCCCGAGGGTGGGGGAGGTGGCTTTGATCCGGAGCTGCTCCGTGTTCTTCGTCGCCGGGCTCCTGCTCATCGGCCTCGCGCCCTCGATCCCGGCCCTCCTGGCGGGCCTCACCCTCCTGGCTGTGGGTTTCGGAGGGACCCTGCCCAGCGTGGTGAGCTTGATCAGCCGCTTCACGCCCGCCGATCTGCAGGGAGGATCGTTGGGCGTGGGACAGAGCGTGGGAGCGCTGGCCCGGATCTGCGGTCCCCTCATCGCCGGGCTGGCTTTCGACCACCTGGGTGTGGCATGGCCCTATCTCGTTGCAGCGTTCGTGGCCATCTTCGCTGGGCTCGTATCCCTCCAACTCCGGCAGCCCCGTGCCCCGGAGAGGGAAACCGTCCCCCAGGCCTGAGGGAATTCGAGGGAGTATGAATCGCACCCTCCTGGACCGGATCACCTTCGTTCTTCACGAACCGCAGAACGTGGTGAACGTGGCCACCGCCGTACGGGCGATGAAGAACATGGGACTCCACCGGCTACGACTGGTGCGCCCGGCCGAGTTCGATCCTTATCGCATCACGGGAATCGCCCACCGCAGCGAAGACCTGGTCTCCCGGGTGGAGATATGCGACTCCCTTTCCGAGGCCGTGGAGAGCGCCGGTCTCGTTCTGGGAACATCGGCCCGCCCTCGCACAGCACAGAGGAACTACGGTTGGGTGGCGGACTGGGCTCGGGACGCTGTGCGCTCGGCTGAAACCGACGAGGTGGCCGTCATCTTCGGCCGGGAGGACAGGGGGCTCTCCAACGATGCCCTGGACCTATGCCACGGCGTCCTGCTCATCCCCACCGCCTCCGACTACTCGAGCTTGAACCTCGCCCACGCCGTTCTCATCGTGGCATACGAGATTTCCCGGACCGCCTATGCCGGGGAGGGGCTCCTGCCCCGGGGCAAGCGCTCGGAGCGACGGGCTACCTCCCGAGAGCTGGAGGCTGCTTACGCGGCGCTGGAGGACGGTCTGGCCGAGATGGACTTTTTCAAGGGGCGTTCCGCTTCCGCCGTCATGCGGATCCTCCGGACTCTCATCGGACGGGCTCGTCCCGACACGCAGGAGGCCGGCCTCGTTCGAGCCGTCGGCTACGAGATCGGTCACGCGTTGCGGAGGGCACGAGGGGGAGGGACAAGGGGATGCGGCCCCCGGCCGGAAGGGACTTCCGGCGGGAAGCCGGAAGAAGGGGGTGGCGGGGGGTAATCTCCGGCCGTGGATTTCGGGAGGTTGTTGTTCAACGGAATCGACCATCCTATAATCGGCCGTTCAAGTGCCGGGAATCCACCGGCTTTCCGTAGGAGTTCTCGGAAGGTTCGTACATGGCCTCCACCGGCGGCGACAGAACACTGGCCTCGATTCCCGACCGATACCGGGTGCTTTTGGAGATCGGCCGGTCCCTCACCGGGACGTTGAGCTTGGAGGAGCTCTACGAGGAGGTGTACCGCGAGACGAGCCGGGTCATCGAGGCGGCGGGCTTCTACATCGCCCTCTACGACGAGGAGGACGATGTTGCCACTGTGGTCTTCTATGCCGACCGAGGTGAGACCCGAGAAGCCTCCATCTCCTACCGGGGCTCGGATAGCGCGGTGATTCGATCCGGCCAAGGGTCCATCGTGGACGATCGACTGGAGCAAGAGTCCCTGCTGGTCATCGGGGACGAAGCGAGCGATGTGACCCGCTCGGCCATTTCGGCGCCGCTCCGGCACACCGGCCGGGTGATCGGGGCGATCAGCGCGCAAAGCTACCGGCGGAAGGCCTACTCTCCCGGGGACCTGGAGCTGCTCCAGGGCATCGCGGACATCGCGGCCGTCGCCACCGAAAACGCGCGGTACGTACAGGAGCTCGAGAAGAGGAGAAAGGAAGCCGAGCGAATCGAAGAAATCGGACGTTTGTTGGCATCGTCCCGGGAATGGGAGGATCTGTTGGGGCAGGTTACCCGGGCCGCCCGGGAGCTCATGGAGGTAGGCGCCGCCTCGGTTTGGTTGCGGGAAGGGGACAGCGTCCGCATCGCCGCTTCCGACGGGCACCTGGCCCTCCCGGCGGGCACGACGTTTCCCTGGTCCGATCGATTGTCCGAGACGTTCCAGGATTCGGACCAGCCGCTTATAGTGAAGGAGATCTCCTCGAGTCCGATTCTTCCCGCCTCGATCCGGGAACGTGTCAGGAGCGAAAGCGCCCTCCTGGTCCCCCTCGTGGCGGCCGGGAAACCTCTGGGGGTGTTGGCCGTGGGCCACGGGGCGGGCCGCGAGTATACGGACGACGAAAGCCACCTCCTCCAGCGGCTGGCGAGCCAAGCCGCGCTGGCCCTTGAAAACGCCAAGCTCCATGCCGACCTGGAAGCTCGGTCCCTCACGGACCCCCTGACCGGACTTCCGAATCGGCGGCACCTGCAGATGCACCTGGACCGGGAGCTGGCTGCGGCCTTCAGGGGGCGCCGCCTGTCCGTCGTCCTTTTCGACCTGGACAATTTCAAGGAATACAACGACACTCTAGGGCATCTGGCCGGGGATCGGGTGCTCCGGGAAGTGGGGCGCATCCTCGTCGAAGAGACCCGGGCGATGAATTTGGCGGCCCGTTTCGGGGGAGACGAGTTCATCTCGGTTCTCTCCGACACCGACCCTGAGGGAGCGCAGCTCCACGCGACTCGTGTGGCCGCACGGATCGCCACGGCCGAGGAGCTGGCCCCCCACGAAATCACCGTGAGCTTCGGTCTGGCACACTTCACCGCGGGGATGAAATCGGTGGACGACCTCATAGGGGCGGCCGATGACGCCCTCTACCGACAGAAGGATAGCCGGGGCTCCTGATTTCCGGTTTTCTCTCCTCTTCCAACCAACGGAACCGCATGTCGACGAAACGAACGGAATCGGTCCGGAAGGACGACCTCCGGACCTTGCTCGATAGCGCCACGGAGTTCGCCCGGGAGGCCGGGGAAGTGACGCTGAAACACTTTGGCGGCAGGGTGGACTCGACGGCCAAGGG
Source organism: Gemmatimonadota bacterium (assembly GCA_007122885.1). Lineage (GTDB taxonomy): Bacteria > Gemmatimonadota > Gemmatimonadetes > Longimicrobiales > Gaopeijiaceae > SKSR01. The sequence continues at coordinate 657 of SKSR01000252.1, read as the reverse complement.
GGACGGAACCCCGGTGACCCTGGCCGACCGGGAGGCCGAGGAGCTCCTCCGGGAACGGATCGGCGCCCGCTTCCCGGAGCACGGGATCTTGGGCGAGGAGTATCCCGAGACCAATCCGGGTGCGCGGACCCGGTGGATTCTGGACCCCATCGACGGAACCCGCTCCTTCATGCGTGGAGTGCCCCTGTACGGGGTGCTGGTGGGGATCGAAGTGGAGGGGGAGGCGGTGGTTGGCGTGGCCCACTTCCCGGCTCTCGATGAAATCGTCACCGCCGGAAAGGGCCTGGGAGCCTTCTGGAACGGCGAGCCCTGCCGGGTCTCGGACGTGGCGGAACTCGAGAGCTCCCTGGTCCTGACCACGGACGAGGAGCGGATCAGGGCGCTTCCTCAGGAGGCCGGTTGGGTCCGGCTGAGCAGCGGAGCCGATTTCTCCCGGACCTGGGGCGACTGCTACGGGCACATTCTGGTGGCGACGGGGCGAGCGGAGATCATGGTGGACGCCGTCGTCACCGCTTGGGACTGTGGCCCCCTCCTTCCCATTCTCACTGAAGCGGGAGGCCGCTTCACGAGCCTGGACGGCGACGAGACCATCCATGGGGGGTCGGGGATCTCCACCAACGGTCGACTTCACGACCAGGTTCTGGAGGCGCTGGCTCC
>SKSR01000024.1 GCA_007122885.1 Gemmatimonadota bacterium | reverse complement strand
GGTCCGAATGGAGGAGATGCGGCAGAGCTGCCGCATCCTGCACCAGGCCCTGGACCGACTCCCGGATGGCCCGGTCAACGTGGACGACCCCCGGGTGGTCCTCCCTTCCAAGACGGACTGCATGAACGATATGGAGTCCATGATCCATCACTTCAAGCTGGTGATGGAGGGGGTGAAGATCCCGGAGGGGGACTGCTATTTCCCGGTTGAAAGCAACAAGGGGGAGCTGGGGATGTACGTGGTGAGCGACGGGGGTTCCAAGCCGATCCGGTGGCGGATCCGCCCGCCCTCCTTCGTGAACCTCTCCGTGATCCCCAAGCTGGTGGAGGGGGGACTGCTGGCCGACGTGATCATCGTGAACGCGAGCCTGGACATCGTCCTGGGGGAGATCGACCGGTGAGCCAGAAGACGAGCGGGGAGCCCGTACCCTTCAGAAATCCGGGTTGGGCCGGGAATACCGGGGAATACGAGCTCACCGAGGAGCAGGTACGGGGAGACGACTTCGTGGGAGAGCGGCCCCTGGACGGGGGACACCCGTCAGTGGCGCCTTCCTACCCGTACATGAAGGTGGAGAAGGACCCGGAAGCTCCCCTGTTCGAAGGGCCGTACGAAGAGCGCTTCCGGAAGATCTTGAGCCGGTATCCGGATCCGCAGGCGGCCCTCCTTCCGACCCTGAACCTGGCCGAGGAGCTCCGGGGTCACATCTCCGCCGAGACCATGGACGAGGTGGCACGGCTCCTGGAACTGCCGGATGCCTATGTACGCGGCGTGGTCACCTTCTACACCATGTACAACCGCCGCCCCGTGGGCCGTTACCTCATCCAGGTCTGTACCAACGTGAGCTGCAACCTCTGCGGTGGGGACGAGGTCCTGGAGGCCTTCCTGGAACATGCGGGGGTCGGGGAGGGGGAGACGTCGGATGACGGTAATTTCACCGTCATCGAGGTGGAGTGTCTGGCGGCCTGCGGGTTTCCCACCGCGGTGCAGATCAACTCCCGCTACTACGAGAACGTGACCCCGCAGGACGTGCCCCGGATCCTGGAGCGACTCAAGGCCGAGGTGGGCTGAATGGGATATCCATACTCGCACGACAAGGAGGTCCCCCTCATCAGCAAGGGCTTCGGCGATCCGAAGGCCCGGACCGTGGAAGGTTGGAAGGCGCTGGGAGGGTATCAGGGTCTCAGGAAGGCCCTGGAGCAGGGGCCGCAGAAGGTCATCGAGGAGGTGAAGGCGGCGGGCCTGCGAGGCCGGGGGGGAGCCGGTTTCCCGGCCGGGGTCAAATGGTCCTTCATGCCCGAGAAGGGTGACAAGCCCCACTACCTCCTGTGCAATGCCGACGAGTCGGAGCCGGGTACCTTCAAGGACCGGGAACTCCTGCGCTGGACCCCCCACCAGGTCATCGAGGGATGCCTCATAGCCAGCTACGCCACCGGGGCAGAGCACTGCTACATCTACCTGCGTGGCGAATTCTTCGAAACGACTCAGGTTCTGGCCAAGGCGCTGGAAGAGGCGTACGCCGCCAACTACGTCGGAGAGGACATCCTGGGCTCGGGGGTGAAGATCGATGTGACCCTCCACGTAGGAGCCGGCGCCTATATCTGCGGTGAGGAGACCGGGCTCATGAACTCCCTGGAGGGCAGACGGGGGCTCCCTCGAGTGAAGCCTCCCTTCCCGGCGCAGGCCGGGTTCTTCCAGAACCCTACGACGATCAACAACGTCGAGACCCTCAGCGCCGTGCCTCACATCGTGAACAATGGCGCGGACTGGTACCGGCAGTGGGGCACGGAGAAGAGTCCGGGCACGAAGCTTTTCTGCGTCAGCGGGCACGTTCGGAGGCCGGGGAACTACGAGCTTCCCTTGGGCTTCCCGATGATGGAGCTCATCGAAGATGTATGCGGGGGAATCCGGGACGGTCGAAAACTCAAGGCCGTGATCCCGGGGGGCGCGTCCGTCCCCATCATGAACGTGGACGACTGCGCCGACTGCGCGCTGGACTACGAGGGGGTAGCCAAGGCCGGATCCATGCTCGGTTGCGCCTCGGTCATCGTCATGGACGACAGCACGGACATGGTGAAACAGGTCCGGCGGCTCGTTCAGTTCTTCGCCCACGAGTCGTGCGGACAATGCACGCCCTGTCGAGAGGGAACCGAGTGGGTCACCCGGATCCTGCGACGGATCGAGGACGGCCGGGGCACCGAGGACGACCTGGACACCCTGGTGGATCTGGGGCGGCAGATGACGGGGACCACGATCTGCGTGCTGTCCGATTCGGCGGCCGCCCCCGTCATCTCCTCCATCGAGAAGTTCCGAGACGAATATCTCGCCCTGATCCGTCGCGGAGAGCGGGTCGGCGCGGCCTGACCTCAGAGGCAAGGAAGATCGCCACACCCATGGCTGAGAACGGACAGAAACCGGAGACGGTGACGGCCACCATCGACGGCCAGGAGGTCCAGGTGCCCAAGGGCACCACGATCCTGGAGGCCGCCGAAGGCATGGGGAACCGTGTGCCCCATTACTGCTACCACCCGGGGCTTTCGGCTCCCGCCCAGTGCCGGCTCTGCCTGGTGGAGGTGGAGGGAGCTCCCAAGCTCCAACCATCCTGCATCACGGCGGTTCAGGACGGCCAGGTCGTCTACACGGAGAGCGAGAAGGCCCTGGAGATGCGAAAGGGGGTGCTTGAGTTCTACCTGATGAACCACCCCCTGGACTGTCCCATCTGCGATCAGTCCGGCGAGTGCAAGCTTCAGGACTACGTCTTCGCTGAGGGGCGCAAGCACGGGCGCAGCAGAGAGCCGAAGCGGGTCTTCGGTCGGGACGACTTCGGTGGAGACGTTCTCTTTTACGGCGATCGCTGCGTCATGTGCACCCGTTGCGTCCGATTCATGGAGGAAGTGGAGCAGAAGCCGCTCCTGACAGTGGTCGAACGGGGCTCACGCTCGGTCATCGATACCTTCTTCGAGCAGGGGCTGGAAGAGGCGAGCTTCGGCGGGAACGTGGTGGACATCTGCCCGGTGGGCGCCCTCGTCTCGAAGGACTTCCTTCACAAGGCCCGGGCCTGGGACCTGGACCACACCCCGTCGGTGTGCCCGAACTGCTCCCAAGGGTGCAACATCGAGCTCCACACCCGCGACAACGTGGTCCAGCGCCTGAAGCCCCGTGAGAACCCGGAGGTGAACGGCCACTGGATGTGCGACTACGGACGGCATCGCTACGAGTGGATGAACCGGGGGGACCGGGTGGAAGCGCCCCGGGTTCGCCGGGACTCGGGCTTCCAGGCCGTGGGGTGGAAGGAAGCGCTCACCGAGCTCCGGGGACGGCTGGAGAACGTTTCCGGGCCTGTGAAGATCGTGGCCTCCCCTTTCGCCTCCAACGAGGACCTGGCAGCACTGGCGGCTCTGGGTCGGACTCTCCCCGGGGAGTCGGAGGTGGTGTTCCGATCCCCCCGGGCCGACGAGGAGATCGAGCTTCCAGGCTTTTCGAAGCTCAAGCGGCGGAAGGAGCTCTCTCCGAACAAGAAGGGGGCCGAGATCCTTGGAATGAGCCGGGTCGGCGACGATAGCGGATCGGGAGGGCTGGACGAGCTGAAGGACCACCGCGGGGTTCTCCTGGTCCTCGCCGACGAACTTGCGGACCAGGACGAAAGCTTCGGGGCGCATGCCGAGCTCTATGTCTACCTGGGCTCCCACCCCACCCGAGCGGCGTCGGCCGCCCACTTCGTCCTTCCGTTGACCACCTTCGCCGAGCAGGAAGGCACATTCACCAACTTCGAGGGACGGGTCCAGAGGTTCTGGCCTGGCCTTCAACCGCCCGGAGCGGCCCGTCCCGCCTGGCTCGTGATGGGCTCACTCACGGCCCGGCTGGAGGACGGGGAGCCGCCCACCAGAACCGGGGACGCCTTCCAGAGGCTTGCCGGCTTGGCACCGGAGTACGAAGGGCTCGAGTACGAGCGCCTGGGAACCCGTGGCGCCCAGGTGAACGAACCCGCCCGTCTCCCGGGAGGCTGACGATGGAGGGTGAGCTTTCGCAGACCGCCTTTATCGTGTCGTCCACGATGAAGGTCTTCTGGGTCTTCACAGCGGTGATGATCATCGTGGCCTTCATGACCCTCCTGGAGCGCCGGGTTTCGGCGTTCATCCAGGATCGGTTGGGGCCCAACCGCGTGGGACCCTTCGGGCTGCTTCAGCCCATCGCCGACGGACTCAAGAATATCCTCAAGGAGGAGACCCTTCCGGCCACGGCCAACCGGCCGTTCTTCATCCTGGCCCCCATGCTCTCCGTCATGCCAGCGGTGGTCACCTTCGCGGTGATTCCATTCGCGGCGCCCCTTCCCACCCCTTGGGGGGTGGTGGACATGATCGTGGCCGACCTGCCTATCGGGATCCTCTACATCCTGGCGATGGCGTCCCTGGGAGTGTACGGGATCTTCCTGGGCGGCTGGGCTTCGAACAACAAGTACGCCTTCCTGGGAGCCGTCCGGTCGTCGTCTCAGATGGTGAGCTACGAAGTAGCCCTCGGACTCTCCCTGGTACCGGTTCTCATGTTGGCCGGGAACGTGACGCTCACGGACATCGTCTGGCAGCAGCAGCAACTCGGGTTCTGGTTCGTATTCCCCCTCTCCCTGGCCTTCATCCTCTTCGTGATCTCGGCCTTCGCGGAAACGAACCGGCTTCCCTTCGACCTGCCCGAAGCCGAGTCCGAGCTCATCACGGGCTACCACACCGAGTACTCGTCCATGAAGTTCTCCATGTTCTTCATCGCCGAGTACGCCCACATCCTCACGGCGGCGGCCCTCATGGCCACCCTCTTCCTGGGGGGGTGGAGCATCCCCTTCTGGAGCGGGGCGAACGCGTACCTCCACGAGGGGATGTGGATCCAGGGCTTCACGGACGCGGGGGAGCCCATCCCGGCGGAGCTCGCGTGGTGGAAGACCCTCCTCACGTTCCTGTCCTTCGCGCTGAAGACGGGCTTCTTCGTCCTGGTCTTCGTCTGGGTCCGGTGGACCCTCCCCCGTTTCCGATACGACCAGGTCATGCACCTGGGCTGGAAGGTCATGCTTCCGGCCGCACTGGCCTACGTCATGATCGTGGCCGCTACCATCCTGGTCCTGGATCAGCTCGCCGTGGAAGGATTTCTCTTCGGGCTGGCTCTGACCCTGGTGAGTCTGGTGTGCACCTTCGTCTTCGTCTTCGTGCTGGATCGGGACCGGATCATGGCCGGCTCGGCGGCTCCGCCCGAAAAAAGGATGAGCCCTCCCGTCAGGGAGGTCCAGGAGGTTCGTCCCGCCGGCGCAGGCGACCTGGCCACCCGGGGCACCGGCGAGCGATGAGCGCCCTGGGAGCCGAATCCCGAGACGCGCGCGCGTCCAAGTAAGGAAGGAGATTCGAGATGCCCGCTACGGTGAAGGTTATGCGGCGACCCGAGAAGGGTCGCACATCCTATCTACGTGCGGCGCTGAAGGGGATGCGCCTCACGTTCAAGCATATGGTGAATCCCGACAAGGTGACCCTCCAGTACCCGGAGGAGCAGCCGGACCTCTCCCCGCGGTGGCGAGGGACCCACCGGATGGAGGTCCACGCGGACGGACGGCCCAAGTGCGTGGCATGCGGGCTGTGTCCCTCGGTCTGTCCGGCCAACTGCATCCGCCTGGTCGGGGGAGAGGACGACGAGGGGAACCGCTATCCCATCGTCTACGAGATCGACGAGTTCCGGTGCATCTTCTGCGGGATGTGCCAGGAGGTGTGCCCCGTGGAGGCGATCCACGTGGGGGTGCACTTCGAGAACGCCGAGTACACCCGGGACCGGTTCGTCTACGATCTGGACCGCCTCATGGAACAGGACCACCCGGTGACCCAGCTCTGGGACCCCTCCGACCCCCGATCCGAGTGAGGGCCGGGATCGATGGCTGAGATCCTTTTCTACGTCTTCGCGGCCGTCTCCATCGGTGCGGCCTTCGGCGTGGTCCTTCAGAAGAACCCGGTAAGCAGCCTCCTCTTCATGGTGGTCAGCCTCGGAGGTGTGGCCGCCCTCTTCGTGCTCCTGGAGGCCCACTTTTTGGCGGCGATCCAGATCCTGGTCTACGCCGGTGCCATCATGGTCCTCTTCCTCTTCGTGATCATGCTCCTGAACATGGGGCACGACTACAGAGCGGACCTGAGAACGGGCTTCTGGTCCGTTCTCGCCTTCGCCACCGTGGGGGCGCTGGGAGGCATCCTCGCCCGGGAGCTTCGGGGCTCGGAAGAGAACCCCGCTTTCCAGGACCTGCCGGGTCCCGAACACATGGACGCGCTCATCGCCGAGCAGGGGGTCATCGGGGTGATCGCCCGCCCCCTCTTCACGGATTACGTGGTGGCGTTCGAGCTCGTCGGTCTCCTCCTGCTGGTCGCCCTGGTGGGCGCCATCGTCATCGCGAAGAAGAGGGTGTAGGGGCATGCTCACCGAATCACTCATCGTAAGCGCGATCCTCTTCCTCATCGGGACCTTCGGAGTTCTCGTCCGGAGGAACGCCATCATCATGTTCCTCTGCATCGAACTCCAGCTCAATGCGGCCAATCTCTCGTTCGTGGCCCTCTCTCGGTACATGGGGATCGATGGTCAGGTCTTCGTTTTCTTCGTGCTCACCGTGGCCGCCGCAGAGGCGGCCGTGGGGCTCGCCATCATCATCTCCATATTCCGGCACTACCAGACCGTGAACGTGGACAACTTCAACCTTCTGAAGTGGTAGGGGCGTGACCATGGCTCTTCTGGAGAACCTGGCGGTCCCTTCGATGGGGAGCTTTGCGTTGCTGGGGTGGGGACAGGCGCCCGGGGCGGCGTTCGAGCCTCTCCTACCGGGCCTGATCCTGTTGCTTCCCCTGTTGGGTTTCCTGATTAACGGCGTCCTGGCGCTCCGGGCCGGCGGTCGATCGGCGGACCGGATCCGGGCGGGCTCCCACGAGGAGGTCAACGCTACGGGGCCCGATCGGACCACTCCCACTTGGGTGGGCCCCGGGGTGGTGGGACTCGCCTTCCTCCTTACCCTGGCGAACTTCTTCCGGATGCTGGGGAGCGACACGGGCGAGCCGACGGTCCTCAGCTACTGGACCTGGATGGCCACGGGGGACCTGGGGATCGAGGCCGCCATTCAGCTGGACCCCCTGTCCATCGTCATGATGTTGGTGATCACCGGGGTCGGCTTCCTCATCCATGTCTTCAGCGTCGGGTACATGAAGGAAGACCCGGGCTACGCCCGGTACTTCTCCTACCTGAACCTTTTCGTCTTCTTCATGCTCGTGCTGGTCATGGGAGCGAACTTCCCCATGATGTTCGTGGGGTGGGAGGGGGTGGGCCTCTGCTCCTATCTCCTCATCGGGTTCTGGTTCCGGGACCGGTTGAAGGCCGACGCCGGGAAGAAGGCCTTCATCGTGAACCGGATCGGGGACTTCGGTTTCCTGGTGGCCATGTTCATCCTCTTCGCGGCCTTCGGAACCCTGGACTACGTAGGGATCTTCCAGGAGGCCCCGGAGGTCTTGGCGTACGGAGGGGCCGTAGTCACGGCGGCCACCCTTTTCCTTCTCCTGGGGGCCGTGGGCAAGAGCGCGCAGATCCCCCTTTACGTTTGGCTTCCGGACGCCATGGCGGGCCCCACCCCGGTCTCGGCCCTGATCCATGCCGCCACCATGGTGACGGCCGGCGTCTACCTGGTGGCCCGCTCGGCCACACTCTTCGCGCTGGCACCGGTCAGCTCGGCGGCCGTGGCCGTCATCGGGGCGGTCACCGCCCTCTTCGCGGCCACCATCGCCCTTCAGCAATATGACATCAAGAAGGTGCTGGCCTACTCCACCGTCTCCCAGCTCGGCTTCATGTTCCTGGGAGTCGGGGTGGGCGCCTATGCCGCCGGAGTCTTCCACCTGGTGACCCACGCCTTCTTCAAAGCGCTCCTCTTCCTGGGTGCGGGGGCTGTGATCCACGCGGTGCACCACGCCTTCCACGCCACCCACAAGGATTGGGACCCCCAGGACATGCGGAACATGGGGGCGCTTCGGCGCTTCATGCCGGTGACATGGATCACCATGTGGGTCGCGACCCTGGCCATCGCAGGCATCTGGCCCTTCGCCGGCTTCTTCTCCAAGGACGAGATCATCTGGGCGGCGGGCATCTCCGCCCGCGGAGGCTTCGAAGTCCTCTTCAGCCTCCTCTGGGTCATGGCCCTGGCGGCAGCCGTCCTCACCGCCCTCTACATGACCCGCCTCATGATTCTCACCTTCCACGGCTCGCTTCGGACCGGTGAGGAGGAGGCAAAACACCTCCACGAGGCTCCGCCGAACATGACCGTGCCCCTGGGGATCCTGGCAGTCCTCTCGGTGGTGGGTGGGTGGATCAACGTGCCCGGATCCGTTCGAGATTCCGTGTTTGGAGGCTTCGGCGCCCTCCCCATGACGGACTGGCTCGACCGCTGGTTGGAGCCCATCACCGCCGACGCCCATGCCATCATGGCCACCCAGCTCGGGCCCGTGGCCGAGACCGCTCCGGTGGGAGGAGGCCACGTGGCGTGGGGTGCCATCGCCACCACCATGGCGGCCGTGGTCGTCGTTCTCACAGCCCGGGCCTTCCTTCAGGCCAAGGTTTTGACGGCGGTGGAGGAGGGCGAGCCCGAAGCAGGGATCCGCAAGGTTCTCTACAACAAGTGGTATGTGGACGAGCTCTACGACCGGATCGTGGTCCAGCCGGTCCTGCGGGGCTCCCGGTGGGCATCGCGGGTGGTGGACCAGCTGGTCATCGACGGCACCGTCAACGCCGTTGGGAACGTGGCCCGAGGCGTGGGCTGGTTCGGAAGCCTTTTCCAGACCGGACAGGTGAACACCTACGCGTTCATCCTCACCTTGGGCGTATTGGCCGTCCTGGGTGCGGTGATCTTCTGAGGGAGGAGGACGAGGAATGGGCTTGCTACTGGACGCCGTGGCGTACGACGCCTGGATTCTCCACGCCCTCATCTGGCTCCCGCTCCTGGGGGCCCTGGGGATCCTTCTGGTCGGTGAGGAACGGGCCAAGCACTTCGCCTTCGGCTGGACCGCCGGACTCTTCGTTCTGAGCCTGGGCCTTCTGATTCGCTTCGACGCGGGCGGGGATCTTTTCCAGTTCGCCAGCTCGGCTTCGTGGATCGAGGTGTGGGGCGTTACCTACTCCCTGGGGGTCGACGGGATCTCGCTCTTCATGATCCTGCTCACGACCTTCGTGACCCCCATCGCGGTGCTGGGTGCGTACCGGTACATCCAGGAACGGCAGGTGGCCTTCTATTCCCTCATGCTCCTGCTTCAGACGGGGATCGTGGGGGTCTTCGCGGCCATGGACCTCTTCCTCTTCTACGTGTTTTTCGAGCTGACCCTGGTGCCCATGTACTTCATCGTGGGGATCTGGGGAGGGGAGCGGAGAATCTACGCCGCCGTGAAGTTCTTTCTCTACACGGCGGCCGGTTCCCTCCTCATGCTCGTGGGGATCCTCTACCTCTTCTGGCAGGCGTGGGCGGTGAACGGATTCCCGTCCTTCCACTACTACGACCT
>SKSR01000082.1 GCA_007122885.1 Gemmatimonadota bacterium | reverse complement strand
TTGGTGCTGGCTTCCACGCTGCCGGCGACGTTGCCTTTGGCGGTCATGGTCGGGCGGGGATGGGCTCCGAACCGGAGAGGTCCAGATCGAAGAGCACATCCTCGCCCAGGGGGAAGCGCCGACACGGTGGGCGAAGGGCCTCCTGCAGGGTTTGGATGACCGGCAGCTCGAGCCCTGGGCGTCCCGACCCGATGATCATCGGGGCCACGGTCACGTGGAGCCGATCCAGGGCGCCGGCCTGGAGGAAGCGCGAGACGGTCACGCCGCCGCCCTCCACCAGGATCCGGCGCAGACCTCGGGCCCTGAGGACGGAGAGGATCCTTTCGGGGTGAAACCTCCCTGCGGCATCGGTGGACAGGGCCAGCACCGTCACACCAGGGGGGACGGAGGGAGCGGGATTCTCCGCGGCGGGAGCAGTGGCCTGGAGCCAGAGGGTCTCCGCCGCGCCGTCCGAAAAGATCCGGCGATCCGGGCGCGAGCGGCCTCTAGGGTCGAGAACGACCCGGACCGGCTGATTCCCTTCCACCTCGCGGACCGTGAGTCGAGGGTCGTCCGAGGCCACCGTTCCGGCACCCACGAGCACCGCATCCACGGAGGCCCGGAGTCGGTGGAGCCGAACGATGTCCTGGGGTCCGGTGACGTAGTGGGAGTGTCCTGATTCGGTAGCGATCCGGCCATCGAGGCTTTGGCCGAGCTGCCCGAAGACGCCCTCCTTCCGGAGCTTCAGTGGGATGAAAAGGTCCAGCATTCCCGCCGCTCCGGCGGTGGGTTCGGGGGAAGCGGTCCACGTCCCATCTGGCTCCACGGCCAGCCACGGTCCTCCGCCCTCCTCCATCTGGCAGCGCACCTTACGCCCTTCCGTCACTGGCCTGTGACCTATCCTTTGCAGTAGCTTCCATACTGTCCCTTCGTCCATCAGGTCGCCCATGGTCGTGACCTCGTCTTCACTCTGCGCGGCAGGTGCGGTGAATGCCTCAGGCGGAACGTGGGCTTTTCGAAATGATCCGGGGCCGGCCCGTCTGGTTGGTGGGCGACGGCTCCTCTGCGCTTCTGGCCCCGGTGGAGGGGCTCTCCCCTGAGTCTCTGGAGCTCCTCAGGGATGCGGGCACCGCTCCCGTCCGGATATCCCTCACCACCCATCGCGCGCTTTCCATGGGGCTGGTCACCGGGGAAAAGGCGTCGATCAACGGACGCCCCGGGGGTGTGAGCCTTCCCGTTCGGAGCGGCTGGGGTGTGGACGAAATCGTAGCTCTCGCCTCCTCCCGCAGCGACGGGGCCGTCCACTCCAACGGTCTTCGTCCGGCTGCGGATGTGGAGGTGGCGGGCCTGATCCTCACCCGCCTGGCCCGGCTTCTTCCGGCGGTGGTTTCGGCTCCCGGGGCGGGGATCCCTTCCGCCGCCATCCGGCCGGCCCTGGACTCCGGGGCGATACTTCGGCTCGGAGTCGAAGAAGTCCGGGCTCTGGTGGACCCCGGGCGAGAAGAAGTCCGTCGTGTTACCGAAGGGCCCGTTCCGCTGGAGGGGGCCGAGGAGGCTCGATTCGTGCTCTACCGGGAGGGGAGCGGCCTCTTCGAGCACGTGGCCGTGCTCATCGGCGACCCGACCCGGTGGCCTCGGCCGGTACCGATCAGACTCCATTCGGCCTGTCTCACGGGCGATCTCTTCGGGAGCCTCCGGTGCGACTGCGGAGAACAGCTCCGCACCAGCCTCCGCGCTTTCAAGAAAGCCGGAGGAGGAGTCCTGGTCTACCTGGCCCATGAGGGGCGGAGCATCGGCCTGGGGAATAAGCTCCGAGCTTACTCCCTCCAAGAGCAAGGGCTGGACACGGTGGACGCGGACTGTGTCCTGGGCTTCGGGCCAGACGAGCGGTCCTACCTGGCCGCCGTGGCTATCCTCAAGGATCTGGGGGTGACCCGGACTCGTCTCTTCACGAACAACCCGGAGAAAGTGGCGGCATTGGAGCGTGGGGGGATCGAAGTGGTCGTGCGCGAATCCTTGCAGGGGGCGGTGAACAGGCACAACCAGCCCTATCTGGACGCCAAGGCCCGTCGCTCGGGCCACTGGCTCGACGGTACATCGCTGCCGGACGATTCCGAGGAGGGCTGAGCGAGCCCGGGCCCAGAGGCTCTCACCGTGGTTCCTTCGCCCGAGGAGTCCCTTCGCAGTCGTCGTTCATCCGTTACACCAACCGAGCCAGGGGGAAGTCTCGGACATCCTCAAGGATCTCCCCCAGAACCCGCCCGTGGTGCCGAACCAAGCGGCTTCCGAGTTGGGAGCTCGCCAGTTCCGGGTCCCCGGCCACGCCCGAAGGGTGGAGGTCGCCGGCCGTCCACGCGAAGGAGGCCTCGCTCTCAGGTCCTAGACGTCGCAGGGTCTCCTCCAATTCCCGGGCCAGCGGGCGCGGGTCGGTGGGTTCGGTCGGCTCCAGCTGGTCCATCCGGACGCGGTTGGGGGCCAAGTGGAGCATCATGCTCGTCTCCACGGCTCCTCCGTGGAGTCCGTGCTTCCACTCCCCCTCGGGGAGGTCGACCCCCGGCGGACGGGAAAAGCGGAAGTGGCTCGCCTTGGCCACGAGCATTCGCCGGGAGACCCTGAGGTCCAGGGCCGCCCCGTCCACCACGTGGGTGTTTCCGCCGTGGGCGTTCCAGATCAGCAGCCGCCGCCCCCCGTGCCGGGCCAGGGACGACCCGAGCTCCCGGATAGCCGCGCCGAGGGTGGATTCCTTCAGGCTGAGTGTGCCCGGGAAGTCGCCATGTTCCGAGCTGGCTCCCACCGCCTGAAAGGGGAGGGTCCATGCCGGGAAGTCGGTGGGAAGGGTGGAGAAGGCCTCCTCGAGGATTCCCTGGCCGATCGTAAGATCCGTGGACAGAGGGAGGTGTGGCCCGTGCTGCTCTATGGCGGCCAAGGGGAGAACCACCACCGGGTCCCGGTCGAGCGCCTCCCGGGCTTCCAACGTGGTCAGATCGTCCCAACGGGGGATCGGTGAATCGGTCATGGCGCCCCGTCAGAACCGTCACCGGCGATCCAACGGCGGGCATAGAGGTCCCCCGAGGGGAGGGATTCGGCCCCTTCTTGCAACAGCCAAGCCCGGATCTCCTCTCCGGTTCGCCACCGGGGGAAGAGAAAGCTTCGTTCCTCACCGGTCACCGCGTTGAACTCGTAAGGGGCCAGTCCCTCAATGTGCTCCACAGCTGCCGCGGCCACGTGGAGACTTCCGGCCACGAACTCCACGGAAAGCGCCGGGATGGGTCGGCTGAGCCCACGGAGGACCTCCGCCTCGTGCCCCTCCACATCGATCTTGCAGAACACAGGCATCCCGTACTCCTCCACGAGCCGGTCCAAAGTTGTGACCGAAACCTCCACCTGCCGGTCCCACCGCACTCGCCGGAAGCCTGGGTTCCGCTCCGTCATGGTCCGGGCCCACCCTGGGTCCAGGGTGGAGACGGTGGGTGTGCGCCCACTGACCTGGAGTTGAGCCTTCCCAGGCGTCCGGCCCACGGCTTCAGGCCGCACGGTCACGGCCCCCCTGCGGCCTGCGAGGCGTACCAGCCATCGCCGGGCCCGCGGTTGGGGCTCCAGGGCCACCACGCGGGCACCGAGGGCCGCGAACGCCGCCGTACGGTCGCCGATGTGAGCCCCCACGTCGAACACCAGATCACCCGAGCCCACGAACGGCCGATAGAGTTCTTGCAGGGCCCTCTGGCGGCCCGGGCGCCAGTAGATGACCAGGGAGCGAATGAGTCCGAGGGAGTTCACCCGAAGCTATCCCCCGATGGGAGGCCACATTCGCTTCAGTGCCTCCTTCTTCTCCACCCACTGATCGTGAAACACCCGGGCCACATGAACCCCTACGAGGCCCGTGAGGGCGTAGGCGGTGAACTTGTGGACCACCGCGACTGTTTCCGCCGTGTCCCCGATCTCGGGAATCAGGGGAGGGATTCCCAGAGCCTCCAGGAGCTCGATGGGAAAGCCGCCACCAACGGTTCGGACGTAGCCGGTGACGGTCATGGTGAGCAGAAGGATGTAGAGGGTCCCGTGGGTGAGCGCGACCAGCCTCCGTTGGAGTTGAGACCAGTGGGGAGGGGGGTCCGGAGCACCTGCCACGACGCGCCAGACCAGCCGGGCCAACACGACGACCAAGAGGACCGCTCCCGTGCCCTTGTGAAGGATGAAGAGCTCGTCCCGAATTTCTTCGAAGCCGTAGCTCGTCATGGCGATGCCCACCGGGAGCATGATGGCCACCATGAGGACCACCACCCAGTGGAAGAGGCGGGCCACCACACCGTAGCGCTCCACCGGGGCCGAGCCTTTCGGATCGCTCGCAGCGTCCATCTCGTCCTCCCATTCCAGGGTGCCGGCTCAGCCGGACCCCGCTTCGACAGGAGCCCCACTGAACGCAGGGACGAACCAGTCCCGGAAGTAATCCATGCCCAGGGCGTCCGGGCGCTCCTCCGGCAGTGCCCCTTCCGTGAACCCCCAACGGAGGAAGGGTGCGAGGAGCTCCCGCTCCCCGGCAATCACGTGAACCGGAACCTCGAGGCCCGCATCGTCCCCCGTGATCAGGGGAGCGGGCTGGTGGTCGCCCAGGGCGATGAGCAATGTCCTCTCATCCACGTAGCGCTCAGCATAACCGGTCATGGCGTGGAGCGCATAATCCACCGCCAGAGCATAGTGCTCCCGGACCCGGTCCGTATCCTGCCATAGCTCGGCCGGGCTCTCGCCGGCGTCCTCCCACTGCCGGAAGACCGACCCGTCCTCGATCCCGTCCCAGTCGTCCAGAACCGGGAGAATCGGGGTCCACGGCGCGTGGCTGCTGATGAGGCCCACCGTGGCGAAGACGGGGCGGTCATCGGTCCGGGTCCGGACCCGGTCCTCGAGATAGTGCCACGTGAACTGGTCGGGCATCGTCACCCAGTTCAGCGGCGGGCCTCGGTAATCGATGTCGTCGTAGGCGAAGATCCGGTCGAAGCCCAGGCGCTCTCCCTCGGGCCAAGCCATGGTGATCGCGGGGAAGAGCGCCGCAGTCCGGTACCCGGCGTGTCGGAAGTCGTCGATGAGCGTCTCCCGCCCGCTGGCGAGAAAGAGGTCGTAGCGGAGTTGGTTGTTGAGCCACAGTCCGCTCAGGAGGGTTCCGTGCCCGAACCACGATTGCCCCCCCTGGCTCGGGGCTACCAGGACTCCGCTGACCATGTGCAGTCCAGCGGCTCGGACTCGATCCTCCATCTCTTCCAATCGGGGAACGATTACTGGAGCGTAACGGTCGTCGTTCAGAGCCGAGACCCCGTAGGACTCGATGAAGGCCAGAACCACGTCCCGCCCGTCCAGCTTCCCGAGGAGGTTGGGGATGTCCCGGTAGGACTGGTGACCCGAGCTTAGAGCTTGGCCGAAGCGCTCCCGCTCCCCCTGCATGTCGTTCCAGTATCCGATCTGCTCCCGGGTGAGGTCCGAAGCCGGCCAGCCTACACGCGACTCGGCTCCGGGCACCCTCTCAAGGAAGAGACCCGCCGTCACGACGACCCCGAGGGCCACAGCCCCGGTCCGGACCGTGGTGCTCCGGTACGGTCGATCCAAGGGAGCCCAGAGGCGGTAAAGTCCCCATCCAACCAGGAGTAGTCCGATGGCCAGACCGGCCGAGGCGAGCACGGCCCGGATCGGTCCCAGGGTTCCCACCGCCAGGTTGTAGACGGCGGTGATCAGGTGCGCGTCCAGGTATAGGTTGAGGGGACGATTCAGACTGAGCCGCGCCGCCACGTCGGCGAGTGCCAGGACCAGGAACACGCCCAAGAGTCCTGTGGCGGTTCCTCTGAGGAGGCGGCTCCATCCGCCGGAGGGAACGAGCGCGAAGAGCCCTGTGAGCAGGAGAGCCTCCAGGGCGAGCCAGCGGGGCCCCACTCCCCCCTCGGCGATCCAGCCAGGGGCCAGGAGGAGTGCGTTGACAAGGAGGAAGCCGGCCGTCAATCTGACCATCTACGCTGCGGCCTTCATCCCGTGGTTCGAGTACCCGGGGACGGTACCGGCGCCCCCTCGGGGCTCGCGACCGTTCCCGACGGGCGGTCCCGGCACCTCCTCCAGGAGCACCACCCCATCATGGCACGCACGATCGTCCTCGTGAGCTCCCTGACCGTGGCGAGTGTGGTCATGTGGCTCGCGTTGGGGTCGGGTGGGGGACAGGGTCCGGAAGGGGTGGAAGACGAAGAGCGGACCGGGTCCGCCCAGGTCTCCACCGGGGAGCAAGGTGCCCTGTGGTGCTCGGAGGCGTCCCCGTTCGTCCCTGGCGGAGGCGAGAATCTTGGCGACGAGCTTTTCGCGTACGTGCAGGACTGTGCCCGCGCTCGGGCAGGGGCCCCGTACGTCTCCCCGGATGGAAGCCTCCCCTCCGCCTTGGAGGAGATGGACTACGACGCCTACCGGGCCATCGCTTTCCAACCCGAGGAGGCCCTCTGGCGGGAGCGAGCCCGTTTCGAGGTCCAGTTCTTCCATCCGGGTTTCCTGTACCCCGATCCCGTCCGCATCCACCGGGTGGACGAGGACGGAGCCCAAGAGGTCCAACTCGATGTCTCCTCGTTCGTGTACGGCCCCCCCGCTCTGCGTGCAGAGGAAGCGGTGGTGGAGCATGCGGAGGGGCTCAACCCCGCCGGATTCCGGATACATTACCCCCTTCATGAGGAGGAGATCAAGGACGAGGTAGCGGTCTTCCTCGGGGCTTCCTACTTCCGCCTGCTGGGTCCGGGCCATGTACATGGGCTTTCCTCCCGAGGAGTGACCGTCGACACATGGGAGGACGAGGGGGAGGAGTTTCCGGACTTTCGTGAGTTCTGGCTGGTGGATCCGGGGCCCGAGGAGAGTGAACTCGCTTTCGTGGCCCTCCTGGAGGGCCCTTCCCTGGCCGGCGCCTACCGTTTCCATCTCCGGCCCGGCGACTCCCGTGGGGCGCGTACCTGGATGGACGTAGAGGCGCACCTTTTCGCCCGGCGCGATGTGGGCAAGCTGGGTGTGGCTCCGCTCACGAGCATGTTCCTCTTCGACGACGGTATACCGTCCCCCATCCGTGGGGACGACTTCCGCGGGCGGGTCCACGACTCGGACGGACTCCTCATGCGCACCGGCGAAGGTGAGTGGATCTGGCGGCCCCTGAGCAATCCTCCTCATTTGCAAGTGACCTCCCTGTTGGATGATGGACCGGACGGATTCGGGTTGCTGCAGAGGGAGCGTCGGTTCGATCGCTACCTGGATATCGAGGCCCAGTACCAACGCCGCCCCAGCCAATGGGTGCAGGTAGAAGACGATTGGGGCCGCGGCCGTTTGGAGCTCGTGGAGATCCCCACCGAGTCCGAGTTCAACGACAATATCGTGGGGCACTGGATTCCCGACGAGCCGTTCCGGGCCGGAGATGAGCGGGTCTATCGGTACAGGATCGTCATGTTCGACCGGGACCTCGACTGGGCCGCTCCGGCCCAAGTGGAGCGCACCCGGGTGGGCTGGGACGCCCTTCCCGGCGAAGCGGATCCCCCTCCGCGAAGCCGAAGACGCTTCGTCGTGGACTTCGTTCCGGGCCCGAACCGGGGAGGCGAGGCGCCGGTCCCCGAAGGGGAGCCAGTGGTGGAGGCGGAGTTGGAGGTAAGCGCAGGCCGGGCGTCGGGGCTCCAGGTCCTTCCGCTTCCGGAGGGCGAGGGATGGCGCGTTACCTTTCGTCTGGATCCTGACGAGGACCGACCGGCGGATATGCGGCTCTACCTGACAGAGGACGGGGAGCGGATGAGCGAAACCTGGAGCTATCTGTGGGAGCCCGCTCGTGCGGAACCCTGAGGAACGGGGCCTTCCCGGTCCTATGAGGGTGCCGGGGATGGACCTTCGGCGCTGGGTTTTCTTCGGTTTGGTGGCGGCCACTACGGGAGCGGGCCTGGCCATCATGGTGGACATCGTCCGGGTGGGGGGCGTCACTCCGCTGGAGTCTTTCGTTCTCGTTCTCTTCACTCTCACGTTCGGCTGGATCTCCTCCGCCTTCTGGACCGGGGTGGTGGGGGTGGCCCTGGAAGTCACGGGCCGGGACCCTCTGAGTCTGAGCCGGGTGGGCCCCGGGCCGTCGGGCGTCCAGGCCCGGAAGGGGGTCGAAGACGGACCTCCGGGAGACCGGAGGACCGCGGTGGTCATGCCGGTCCACAACGAGGACCCCGAGCGGGTGGGCCGGGGCGTGGCCCACACGATCCAATCCCTGGCTTCCACCGGTTGGGGCCCCTCCTTCGACTTCCATGTCCTGAGCGACACCACAGATCCGGAGATCGCCCGGCGGGAGGAGGAGGTTCAACGAGCGTTGGCCGGCCGACTCCAGGACCTCGTGGAATTGAGGTATCGGCGGCGCGCGTCCAACGAAGGGAGAAAGGTGGGCAACATCGCCGACTTTCTCGACAGGCGGGGCCCGGAGTACGAGTACATGGTTGTGCTCGACGCCGACAGCGTGATGGAGGGGGACGTGCTCGTGGAGCTGGTACGAGCCATGGAGGCGAACCCCGACGTCGGCCTCATTCAAACACTTCCCCTTCCCACGGGTCAGGAAACCCTTTTCGGTCGGATCCATCAGTTCGCCGCCTGGCTCTACGGACCCGTCTTCGCCCAAGGCCAAGCCTTCTGGAAGGGGGATGCGGCGAACTATTGGGGGCACAACGCCATCGTCCGGGTTGGGCCCTTCAGGGAGCACTGCCGACTCCCCGTTCTTCGGGGTCGCCCTCCGTTGGGGGGAGAGATCCTGAGCCACGACTTCGTCGAAGCGGCGTTGCTCCGCCGAGCCGGGTGGAAGGTGTTCTTCGTGCCGACTCCCGCGGGAAGGTTCGACGGGAGCTACGAGGAGCTACCGGCAAACGTCCTGGACTACGCCAAGAGGGACCGGAGATGGTGTCAGGGGAGCCTGCAGCATCTCTGCCTCCTGGGAATGCCCGGGCTGCATCCTCTGAACCGCGTGCACTTCGTCATGGGGGCCATGGGCTACCTGGCCTCGTTCTTCTGGCTTCTCCTCCTTCTGGCCGGAAGTGCGTGGGTTCTCGTGCCGGAGGTGAGCGGGCGTCCCCTTCCCGGCCCGTCGCTGGAGATTTCCGATGCGTGGAGGTTGGGGGGGGCGAGCGAGCTGGTGCCTCTACTCCTCTTGACGGCCGTGGTTCTGTTCGGCCCCAAGGTGCTTGTCCTGATGGTCGCACTGAAGGGACGGCGGAAGCAGTTCGGGGGTGGGGCGCGGCTGGTTGCGGGAGCTCTTCTGGAGCTTCTGCACTCGGTGGCTCTGGCTCCCATCATGATGGTCTACCATTCCCGCTTTGTCACCCAGATCCTTCTGGGCCGGGAGGTTCAGTGGGAGGCCCAGAGCCGAGGCGGGCGGGATGTTACCTGGGGCGAGGCGTGGCGGGGCGGGTTCGGGATGACGCTGGTGGGCCTCCTTTGGGCGGGGGGCACTCTGGCACTGAGTCCTCCCTTCTTCCTCTGGCTTACACCCATCTTCTTCGGGCTTCTTCTATCCGGGCCCCTCATCCGCTGGACCGGGAGTCGTGAGCTAGGGAAGACGGCTCGGCGGGTTGGGCTCCTTCAGGTTCCCACCGAGGTCGGGCCCCGGGAGGTGCCGGG
>SKSR01000267.1 GCA_007122885.1 Gemmatimonadota bacterium | reverse complement strand
GGCCGTAGTACTTCTTCGCCAGGGCGTCCAGCGTCTCTCCCCCGATCAGCGTATGCCGGATGGAGTCGGGAAAGTCGGGAGGAGCGCCCCGAATCCGCTGCGCCACCGTGACGACCCCCTCCGCCTCGAAGGTCCCCAACCCGTAGTACCTGGATGTTCTCGAAATGGACATGGAGCCTCCTCAGGTGGGCGGCCAATCGGGACCGGTGGTGCGGATGTTCTGGAGCCCGGCGGCGGACAGGGCGTTCCTCCGGGCCCGGTCCGTCTCGTAGAGCGGGTGACCGGGCTCCTCGATGACCGCGAGGGTG
This sequence comes from Gemmatimonadota bacterium, assembly GCA_007122885.1. Classification (GTDB taxonomy): domain Bacteria; phylum Gemmatimonadota; class Gemmatimonadetes; order Longimicrobiales; family Gaopeijiaceae; genus SKSR01. The sequence continues at coordinate 9,335 of SKSR01000267.1, read as the reverse complement.
ACACCGACTTCCGCTCGGACCGGGGCGAGCATGGAGTTGAATTGGGTCTCGTTCACCGAAAGGCCGGTGAGCACGCACTCCAGGACCCGGCTTCCGAAACCGAAGAGGCAGGTGGGTGGGGACTGGATCCGTCGACCCTCTCCGTCACCGAAGAGGGAGCCCAGGGTTCCCCAGGCGTCATCCTCCGGATAGAGGAACGACCGGAGCTTGGCCAGCTCGGTGGAGACTCCATTGTCCACGGGGAGCGGGTTCGCCTGGTTCATCCCACGCTCCAGGCCCTGCAGGGTCAGATCGAATGAGATCGTCCGGTCCCCGCCGCCCGTGTAGACCTTCCCGGGGGCATCGCCACTCAGGTCCGATTTCCGGTCCGCATACCGGACTTCCTTGTTGTCCGAGATGGACTCCGGGTTGAACTGGAAGGTCACGATGAGGGGCGGGACCGCATCCACGTTCGCCAGGAATCCACGAAGCACCTGTCGGCTCACCTTTCCACTCCTCCTTCACCGGCAGGGGAAAACCACCTTCCAAACGGGGACCTCATCGAATGCCGCCTGACCGGAAGCGATCTTCCCGGGACATTCGCTCCATCCGGGAGAGGAGGGCACGAACCACTTCCTCCTGGGTCACTTCCCGGACGACCTCTCGAGGTGGACGGGGCTTCTTCCCTCCGGGGCCCCGCCGGTCGGGCTCCCGGACACCCGCCCGCGGACGCCCAGTCCCGTCCCGACCCTGCGTCCCGGTCCTCCCGCCGTTCGAGGCTTGGGATGGCCGAGACCGGGCCCGGGGCCCGTCGGCCCGGACGGCCCGCTCGGCGGCCTGAGCGGCGCTGAGCGCGGGGCCGGGAGCGAACGGTCCGGGAGCGGTGGATGGATCGGACGGTGCCTCCGCCGGCCCCGAGGAAGCGAGGGGAAGCACCGGGCCCACCAACCCCGATCCCTCTCCCCCGCGACTCCCCGAGACCGGGATCCCTTCGTCCGATCCCTTCCCCGTCCCTCCGGTCGTTCCCCGGCCCTGCCCACCAGCGGAGGGCCCCGGTCCCACCTGGACGGAGGTCAGGGGTCTCCGGGTCCCCCGAAGGAGGGAGCCCCAAACGGCCGCCGGGCTCTCCACCCGCCCCTCCGGAATCCGGGAGCCGGCGGTTTGAGGAGGCAGGGGCATGGCGCCCCACGGCAGAGGCTCAGGTGTCGGAAGAAAGGCTGTTCCTCCGGACGGTGGGGTCCGGGCGGAGCCCTGGTCCCTCGGAGGCGCGGAGCCGGCGCCGGATCCAGTGGGTTGGTCCGGAGCGCCGGCTGGAGCACCGTGGACTTCGTCCGTGGACCGGCGGTTGGAGGGTTCGGAAGCCCGTCGGGCCCCACCCCGCTCCACGATGCTTGCACGCCCCATCGATTGGGCGGAGCGCCCCGCTGGGGTGGAGGTCGCCCCCGGTCCATGCCCGGCCTCCGGTCCACCGGCAGCCCCCGGTGCGCCAGGGAATCGGAAGTAGATGGGTGCGGGCGTCTCAGTCGCCTTGGGGCCGGGCGAGTCCGGCCTCTCGGCACCCACTGAACCCGAGTGGTTCGGTTCGTTCGAGGCGGCGAACCCGGTTCCGTCGCGAACCCGCAATCCGCCCGATCCGGTTCCACGAGACCGGCCGAGGCCGGCACCAGGACGGCCGGGGGCTCCGGCCCACGCTCCGTCCGGCGCGGCCTCCGCACTCCACGGAAGGGACGGATCCCCCGATCCAGCCTGCAAGCCGGAACCTACAGACCGCCGCCGAGCGCCGTGGAGGAGAACCAGCCCCAGGACCGGAGGGCGCCGCCCTCCGACCCACCCACCTCCCCGAGCCCCTGGAGCGAAAACGAAATGGGGGGAGCGCCGTCCGTCGGCGCCCGATTCCTCAGCGCCGGGCATCATGGCGAACGTCCGCGTCGTTCCTGGAGGGCTTCCAGGGCCCGGTTCTCCGCCTCCACTCGCTCGGCCACCATGCGCACGTAGGCTTTTCGCTCCTCGATCTCGAGGTTCATGATCTCACTCCACGACCAATGCAGATGGTAGGCCAGATAGAAGATCTCTTCCCGTAGACGGTGTCCTCCGCCTAGCACGGAACGAAAAAATCGGACACGTCCAGAAGCCGTTGGAACTGAGCGCCGCACGCTCCGCACTGGAGCTCCCGGCGAAGGCGCGCTCCGGGAGCGTCGTCGGTGAGCGCACGTTGTATCCGGAGCCGGTCACCCAAGGTGAGGTCCCGGAGGATCCGGACCCCGTAGGACTCCAGCTCGCTTCGAGGGATCGTGCCGAAGCGGCGGATGCACCGGAGGACGAGGGCGTCCGCAGCCTTGAGGGGGTCCCGCTCGATCATGGACGAGACGAACGCCTCGTCCTCCCCCCGGGGGAGGCGGAGTGTCACGGACCGGTGGAGGTTCCCTTCCCGGTCCGTGTATCCGTCCTCCAGCTCCACTTCGATCGCCTCGGGGTCTTCGACCTCTCCCAGGCTCCGGAAGGAGAGATCACCGAGGTCCTGGCTCGTCCGGACTTCTCCGTCACAAGAAGGACAGACGTACGATCCCGTGAGTCGGTCGCCCAGGGTGATCCGCCGTACCTCCAGGAGGAGATAGTTCCGATCGGCGCTGTACATCCCGGCCACCACTTCCGGGCTCGGGCCCTCCAACTCCCCCAACCGGACCAGGGTGCCCGCGACGAGGTGACTGGCGAGCTCGGAGGGGCCCAGGTCCCGGTCGTAGAGGAGGGCCTCCTCGTGCCCGCGCATCTTCCGGATGACCGCCCCTCGATGGGTAACCCCCTGATCGTCGGTCATCCCGATGGGGAGCTGGACGGCGAACTCGCGCTGGGGTTGTGTCATGCTGCTGGTTCCTCCGGGCCTTTGCGTGGGGCCGCTCCGTACGAGGGGCCGAGGCATCAGATTCGGTACATCCGCTCGATGGAGAGGGTGATCGTCTGCTTCATGAGCTCGGAGCTCCCTGCGTCCAGGTCACTGAACTTGGACGACCGGATCCAGGCACCCTCGAAGGCGAAGCGCATGACCTCCTCGCCGAACTGATATTTCACGACGGACCCGTTCCGTCGGAGCTGAGAGCCGGGCCCGGTGCCGTCCATCTGGAACATGGCATCGAACCAGTTCTTGAAGTCGGCATCGGCCTGGGTCCCATCCATGTTCCGCTCCAGGGTCAGATCGTCGTACGTGATGAGCCCGGAGCTGATCTTGTGGGTGATGTTCGATCCTCCGTCAGGCTGGTCGATGGCCTCCACCTCCCCTTCCCCGAGACCGCTCACACTCGTGATGCCGGGGCTCTCGATCCCCTCGATCTCCACCACGAACTCGTTCGTCCTGTACGCTTCCGTGAATCCGAACTCGGACATGTGTCCTCCTGTCGATGCCAGTGGGCCACGCCCGCCCGGACTTCCGCGCCTCGGACCGGGGCCGGCCTCTCCTCATTGCGTGAGCCCTCTACGACTCGTCGGCGCTTCCTCCGCCCTCCTGCTGTCCCACAGTGATGATCACCGTTTCGGCGGGACGGCTCGGGTAGAAGTAGACTTCTGCGCTGAAGATTCCCTGCTGAATGTTCTCCGGCGGGTTGTTCTCTTCGTCCACCTTGATCGTGAAGACGTCGTCGGCGGATCCGGGTCCGAACGCCCCCCGGCGCCACAGACCCAGGAGGAAAGGCCGGATGGAGTTGAACTTGACCTTGTTCCAGAGGCGATCGTCGTTGGGCTCCTGGACGACCCAGCGGAGCCCGTCCTTGAGGGAGGACTTCACGAAGTTGAAGAGGAGCCGGACGTTCACGTACAGCCAGAGCGGGTTCGTGCTCAGGGTCCGGGAGCTGTCCACCACGATGCCTTGGCCCGGAATGAAGCGAACGGCGTTGACGCTTCCGTCCTTCACCAGAGAGGTGTGGTCCCGGTTGGAGATCTCCTGGTCCACATCCAGGGCCCCGTTCACCCGGGCCCCATTCCCCGCCGGTGCCTTCCACACCCCCCGCTCGCGATCCGTCCGGGCGAACACCCCGGCCACGTGCCCGATGGGGGGAACCCAGCGCTTCCCTCCCCTGGGATCCATCACCCGGATCCAGGGGAAGTAGAGCGCCCCGTAAACGTTGTCCCCCTGGAACCCCTGGCCGTAGTTGCGGGCCGCCTCCCAGTCGCTGTCCTCGGGCGTGTAGCCCAGGAAGGTGCAGTCTCCCCGGTTCTCGCAGAACGTGAGCCCCTGGGTTACCACGGTGGCGTCGGAGCTCTCCGGGCAGCAGATGAGCTGGACGTCGTAGGTATCGAAGCGCTCGAAGGCGGCGGAGAGGGCGTTGGCGGAGGGAGTGGAGTCGTCCTCGCCGTTCTCGAGGGAGACGAAGCCATCCTGGGCGTCCTGGTGGTCCTCTGTGAAGGAGGGGTTGTCCGTGACTCCCTCGGGAACCGAGACGGTGATGTACTTGGAGCCCGTCTGATCGTCGTTGATCAGGATCTCCGGATCGCGCCCTTTGGCATCCCCTTCACCGGCCGCGTTGTTGAGCTGTTCCCAGACCTCCACCTCTTCACCGTCCAGGGTGATGTGGAGGTCGTAGGTGTCATCCTGCAGCGAAGGCCGGGAATTTTCGGCGATCCGGACGGCGATCCGGTTCCCCCAGGCTCCAGGGTCGTCCTCCCCCCGGAACCCGGCCCGGACCGTGAGGCCCGTCCCCTCATCGGTGGGAAGGTCACGGCTCGCGGGAACCGCCTGCTGCCCGGGCCCAGAGGTTCGAACCACTCGAGTCACGTAGGCCACCGAGCCTCCGTTGTCGAAGAACCCCCGGATCGCGTACGCACCGAAGGCGTCGTCCCGGTGGCCGCCGAAGCGCTCGGTGAACTGTTTGAAGCTCGTCACGCGCTGGACTCGTCCCGGCACCCCTCGCTCCGAGCGGACGATGAAGCCGGTCTGGGAGGTGGGGGCCGCCTGGATGCTCGGCGCCACCTTCCCGTCCACCTCCAGGACGTTGATGCCTACGTTGAAGCTCATCTCGTTTCTCCTTTCCGGTCACGGTCGCTCGGACCCGCTCTGGGCCCGGCACCTCGTCACTCGTCGGGGGCCAGCTCCTCCATATGCCCGCCTTCCACAGAAACCTCCTCCACCACCGGCACCATGTCGTCCTCGTCCGGCTCTTCGTCGAGCATCACCGCCAGGGTCACCACGTAGTTCAACGACGGTTTGAGCTGTTGATCGAGCGCCCCCCAGAAGTCGGGCTGGTTCTCGATCTCCTCCTCGGCTGCGATCACCGTCGGATAGGGAGGGATCTGAGTGGCCAGGGAGCCCTGGAGCACATCGGCCGGGAGGGTCCGGTTCCTCAGGAGCACCCGGAGGACCTGGCCCAGCACCCGGTGCTCTTCCAGGACCGGATCCTCGGTGGCGGTGCTCCAGGCCGTGATGCAGTACCGACAGTCCATGCGGACGGGAGGGCGGAGCCGGGCCGCCCTGCTTCCGTCCGAGCTCCGCCGACGGAGCGCCTCCTCGGTCCGGAGCTTCTGGTTCTCCCGGATGTCGTACAGATAGCAATTCACGGTGAGCTGGCTCAGCTCGGCCCGCCAATCCCCGTCGGGGAGATCGAAGACGATCTCCGCTTCCGCCAGCTCCGACCCCTCCGGGGCCTGAGCCTCCAGGAGCTCCCGAAGGGTGAGGTCCAGGTCCTGGATCATCCTCGGCACCCCCCGACCCGGAAGGCGTTCATGCCCTCTCCTGGGACTCGGAGTCCGTCAACCACTCGTAGTAGGGCTCGAAGTCGGCCCGGACGCAGGCCTTGCCCATCTTCTGGTATTCGCGCTGCACCCCCCGGATCAGGTGCCGCATCCCCACCGGGACTTCCTGGGACGCGGCCAGGAACGAACCGGCCAGGGCCACGTTGCGGATATTCCCTCCCGTGATCCGAAAACGCCTGCCCAGAAACTCCGGATCGAGGTCGGAGTCCAGGGGAACCGCCGACGGAAAGACCCGACGCCAGATCCGGATCCGGTCCTCCTCACCGGGCGCCGGGAACTGGACGTGGAAGGCCATTCGACGCACGAAGGCGTCGTCCATGTTGTGCTTCAGGTTCGTGGCCAGGATCGTCACGCCCTCGTACTCCTCCATCCTCTGAAGGAGGTAGCTGATCTCGATGTTGGCGTAACGATCGTGGGAATCCTTCACTTCGGATCGTTTCCCGAAGAGCGCATCCGCTTCGTCGAAGAGGAGGATGGCTCCGCTCCGCTCGGCGGCCTCGAAGAGGCGGGCCAGGTTCTTTTCCGTCTCCCCGATGTACTTGCTCACCACCCGGGAGAGGTCGATCCGATAGAGCTCCAGGCCCAGCTCGCCGGCCAACACCCTGGCCGCCATGGTCTTCCCCGTCCCGCTGGGGCCCGCGAAGAGGGCGTTCACCCCCGATCCCAGGGAGAGCTTGGTCCCGAACCCCCATCGGTTCAGTACTTCCCTGCGCCGCTCCACCCGGGCGCAGATCTCTCGGAGCTGACGCTTCTGGTCCGTCGGAAGGACCAGATCCTCCCACTGGAATCCCGTCTTCATCCGCTGGGCCTGAGCCGCGAGGGCCCCGCCGGCCCGTTCTCGGGCCATGGCGAACAGGCTCGAAGCTACCCCGGCTCCCGAGGGAAGCGGCTCGAGGCCGGCCCGGTCCCGCTCCTCTGCGGAGACCACCACTTCCCAGATCCGCTCGGCGCTCAGCTCGAAGCGGTCCGCCAGAGCGTCCACGGCCTCCGGAGGCACGTCCCGGCCCACCCGTCGCAGGGCACGGCGCCACGCCGCGTAACGCCTACGGTAAGACGGAGCCCCCATCGATACGTCCACCGTCGCCGCGGCCGAGGTCTCCAAGTAGCCGTCTCCCTCGGCGTCAGGAGGGAACGAAAGGAGAACGACGCCCGGGTGCCCGGAAAGAAGGGAGAAGAGCCGATCACGGAACCCCGCCCTCGATCGCTCCCCCACCGTCTCGAGGCCGGCCACGAGGAGGACCCGGCGATGGAGACGGGCCTCCAGGAGGGCCATCCGGAAGAGGCGCTCCATCTCGCCCTCGTCGCCGGGCCCTCGGCGAAGGTCGATGGGGAGAATCTCGAGACCGGCCTGAGCCACGACCCTCCCCGCCGTCGGGTCATGCCCACGACCGTCGGCCCCTCGGAGGCGGAAACGCAGGTCCCTCCCGTTCCGGTCCGCATCCCGGATCGTCTCGGCCAACCGTCTCCTCCGTCCTGCTGAAAGGGGGGAAAAGGCGTGATCGGAAGGTGGTGGGGAGAGGAGAGGCGCGAGGGGAGGCGCCGGAACGGGCCCCCCGATGAGGAAGTTGGCGACGGGGGCGGATGGGTGGATCTCGAGGGAAAGGAGGGAACCTCCTGTTTGCTGCCCCTCCCCCCGGAGCTCGATGAGCCCGTGCCGGACCAGGGCGCCCTCTCCACTGAAGTGCCGGCGGCGATCCTGCTTTTCCCTCGTGTCCCGACAGAGAAGGTCCAGGGCCAACTCCACCCGGGGCCTTCGCCGGGTCACGTCGTCCTGGAGGAAGGCGTAGGTTCGCTCGTACCGGGAATCCACATGAGGGGCAACGGCTACCAGGACCAGGGCCGCTTCGAAGGAGGAAAGCCCGAACTGGCCCCTCAGGCGGACCAACTCCGGGCTCGAGCTGCCGAGCCGGTCGACTTCATCGGCAAAGGTGGGGGGGTAAGCCGGCGCGCCGGGCGAGCGGTTCAGGCTCTCGGCCACATCCTCGTAGGAGAGGTAGAGTCCCCGGTAGGGATCGCGCCGGCCCCGGTCACCCATGCGGGACTCCAGCTCCTGCACCGCCCGCTCCAGGCGCTGGTCCAGGCTCCGGAGGAGCTCCAAAACGGGATGTCCTTCGACGGGATGTGCCTTCCCGGGTTCCAGGCTGAGATCGTGAGCGGCGGTTTCGGACGAGCCGGCAGCGTCCTTTGCCGACGGGGGCTCCCGTGCCTCACCCTTCGAAACGCCGTGGACCGGGGCTGGCTCCAAGTGTTCCTCGCAGTTGGTGAGTGCGTGTAGGGTCCGCACGAAGGATCTTGGGGGAGGGGCGTCACACAGCCGTCTCAGATGCGTTCCGGGCCCGTCACTCCCCAGGTCCTAGGTGCGCCGGTAGCCACCGTTTCCTGGGCTGCTCCAGGGTGGTTTCCCTGGGTGATCCTCAACCTTCCGCCCCCCGGCGGAGTAAGGGGACGGGGAGCCGGAGAATGGCCCAACGCATGGCGACGGTGCGGAGGCGGGAAGCACCTCCCTTCGCCGGTGGGGGGATGACCTCAGCACGAAGAGTGGGAGGAGTTCATGGTGGGAAATCACCGAGCCAGTGCCGTGCCCGGGAAGGAGCTGCCCCAAGGGGTGACGATCCCGGTCCTCGGTCTGGGGACCTGGGAGCTGACCGGGGGGGAATGCAGGAAAGTGGTGGAGGCGGCCCTGGAGATGGGCTACCGCCATATCGACACGGCTCAGGTCTACGAGAACGAAGAGGAGGTGGGGCGGGCGCTGGCGTCCGCCGGCGTCTCCCGGAACCAGATCTTTCTCACCTCCAAGATCTTTCGGGACCACCTCCAGGGATCGGACGTGCGCTCCGCTTGCCTCCGGTCGCTGGAACGGTTGGGAACCGATTTCCTGGACCTCTGCCTCGTCCACTGGCCGAACCGGTCCATCCCCATGGCCGAGACCCTGGAGGCCCTCGAGGCGCTCCGGGAGGCAGGGCAGATCCGGGCGTGGGGTGTGAGCAACTTCACCGCAGGCCACCTTCGCGAGGCGCTCCAGGTGGGTCGTCCGGCGACGAACCAAGTGGAGCTCCACCCCTACTTCCAACAGCGGGAGCTGGAATCCGCCTGTCGGGAGCTGGGGGTTCCGCTCACCGCCTACTCGCCCCTGGCCCGAGGCCGGGCCGTCCGCGAACCGGCCCTGGCGGAGCTGGGCCGAGTCCACGGGAAGTCCCCGGCGCAGGTGGCCCTGCGCTGGCTCGTTCAGCGGGACTGCGTGGTGATCCCCAAGGCCAGCGCCCCCGAACGGCTTCGGGAGAACCTGGAGCTATTCGCCTTCCAGCTATCCGACACGGAGATGGAGAGGATCGCCCGGCTCGACACCGGGAAGCGACTCCTCCATCCGAGCTGGGCGGAGTTCGACCGGGAGGAGTGAAACCTCACCCTGGCGGGGCGAGCCCCCATCCCGCCATCGCCCCCGTGCCCGGGCCGCTAGCCGGGGATCACCGTCTCGGCCTCGCCTACACGGCGTTGAACACCTTGTGGACCAGCTCGGGGAGGGTGGGGTGGACGTGGATGGAATTCCGGATCAAGTCCGCCTTTCCCTCACCGGCGTTCATGGCCACCACCACTTCGTGGATCAGGTCGGCCGCGTGCGG
>SKSR01000187.1 GCA_007122885.1 Gemmatimonadota bacterium | reverse complement strand
TTCGAGAGCTGGGGCATCGACGTGCCATTGTCGTTCATGGAGAGCCAGGGCTGGACGAGCTCAGCCCGGTGGGGGTGACACAGGTGGTGGAGGTGGTCGACGGAACGCTTCGCCGGTGGCGGGTCGCGCCTGAAGACGTGGGCTTGACGTCAGTGAGCCTGGATTCCATCGCCGGGGGAGAGCCCGAGGAGAACGCCGAAACGATCCTGCGGGTCCTGGAGGGGGAAGGGCACGAGGGTGCGAGGAACGCGGTCCTCCTGAATGCCGGCGCGGCAGTCTACGTGTCCGGAGGGGTCCCGGATCTGAGGGAGGGCGTCCGGGCCGCCGAGCGTTCTTTGACAGAGGGACAGGCTCTCCGGGCCTTGGACCGGCTCCGGACCGCCACGACGGCCCACCGTTCCGGTTCCGAGGACTGAGGGAGGGGCAACCTGCAGGGAGAAGGGTTTGGTTATCCGGACCCGCTGCGGACCTCCACCATTCCCTCCACCACCCACGGGCCCGGGATGGGACTTTTCTTGGGAGGCTTCACCACCACCAGCTCGGTCCGCCGGCCGGATGTTCTCCCGATCACGAAGGCTTTCCTCATCGGTTCGTCTCCTTGGTGTCGATTCAGGGTCGAGGGAGCCGATCCCCGGGTTCAGTACTTCCGAATCACGCCCACCACCACGCCTTGGACCTCCACCCGGTCGGCTTCCAGCCGAATAGGTTCCATATTCTCGTTGGCGGGCTGAAGGCGGATGATCCCGTTCCGTTCCCGGTAAAGCTTCTTCACGGTGGCGGATTCACCATCCACCAGGGCCACCACCATCTCTCCGTCCTCGGCCACGGGCCGGTGGTTCACCACGATCAGGTCCCCGTCCCGAATCTGCTCGTCGACCATGGAATTGCCCCGAACCCTCAGAACGTAGTTCTTCCCACTCTTGCGCAGCATGTCCGGCGGTACCTGCACCGTCTCGGTATCCTGGACCGCCTCGATGGGCTGCCCGGCCGCCACGGAGCCCATGAGGGGGAGATCCACGCCCACCTCCCGCTTTGTTTGGGGGACCAGTTCGATTGCCCGACTTTCGTTGTACGCCTTCCGGATATATCCCTTACGCTTCAAGTTGCTGAGGTGCTCATGGACGGTGGCCAATGAGGTGTAACCGAAGGCTTGGGCGATTTCCTCGAAGCTCGGTGCGTAGCCGTGCTCGTCGATGAAGGATTCGATGTGGTCGAGGATCTCCTTCTGGCGCTTGGTGAGGGGCATCGCTCGCCTCCGGGTTTGGTGGGCCCCGAACATCTACCGAAGAATGGTACCCGAAGGTTGACCGAAGCGCAAGGGAGCGGCATGGCTCAAGGCACATTGGCTCGGATCCTGGAGACGAAGCGGGAGGAGGTGGCCTCCCTGCGGCCTCGGGCCCGGCAACTCCGGAATCGGGCGGTCGACGCTCCCCCTCCGCGCGATTTCGCTCGGTCGTTGAGGGAAGGGGAGGTGGTATCCGTCATCGCCGAAGTGAAGCGCCGCTCCCCGGGAGCGGGGGAGATCAGACCCCATCTGGAGCCGGGCGAGCTGGCGGCCGCGTACGAGGCCGGTGGCGCCCGAGCCCTTTCCGTCCTCACCGACGCGCAGTACTTCGGTGGAAGCCTGGACGATCTGGTTCGAGCCAGGGAGGCCGTCGCCCTCCCCACCTTGAGGAAGGATTTCCTGTTGGCGGAGGTGCAGGTCCACGAGGCGCGAGCTGCAGGCGCCGACGCGATTCTCCTCATCGTTCGAGCCCTGGACGATCCATCTTTGAGGGGGTTGCGGGAGCTCGCTGAGGAGCTGGGAATGTCGGCACTGGTCGAAGTCCACGACCGGGCCGAGCTGGAGCGGGCCCTGGAGTCCGGGGCCACGGTCGTGGGAATCAACAACCGGGATCTGGCCACATTCGAGACCTCCATCCAGGTGACCCTCGATCTGGCTTCGGAAGTTCCTGGCGACCGAATCCTGGTCTCCGAAAGCGGGATCGGGAGCGGAGAGGAGGTGGCTCGACTCGGCCGGGGCGGAGTCGACGCGGTTCTCGTAGGGGGCTCGCTCCTCAGCGCCCGTGAACCGGGTCGGGCGGTGACTGAACTGGTGTCACATCCGAGGGTAGCACGGCCCTATGTCTGATCCGTTGAACTCCTCCGGCGAAGGGGCGGACATGCCCCGAGTCAAGGTGTGCGGGCTGACCCGGACCGCGGATGCCCGGGCGGCGGCCCGAATGGGGGCCGACTATCTGGGGGCGATCCACGTTCCGGGGACTCCTCGGTCGGTGGCTCCCTCCACGGCCCGCCGAGTTGCCCGTGAGGGGGGGCTCCCGCTGGTCCTGGTGGTGGCCGGACTCCCCATCCGTGCCTTGGTGGATGTGGCGAGCGTGGCCTTGCCCCAGGTCCTGCAGTTGCACGGCGATGAGCCCCTGGAAACCGTGCGAGGGCTCCGTGAGGAGGGGGAGTGGAGGTTGTGGGTCTCCGTCCGTTTCCGGGACCGGGACCGTCTCCGGAAGCGGGTCGAGGCTGTTTCGCCGTGGATCGATGGGATCCTCCTGGACCGCTGGGAGCCGGACAAATTGGGGGGGACGGGGCGTCCTTTTCCCTGGGACGAGGCTTCTGGAGTCCGGGAATGGCTTCCCAACGGGGTCGAGCTCGTGGTGGCGGGGGGCTTGGACCCTGGGAACGTGGGTGAGGCGGTCCGGCGCTTTCGGCCGGATGTGTTGGACGTGAGCTCGAGCGTGGAGACGGCCCCGGGCCGCAAGGATCCGGGCCGGATCCAGGCGTTTGTGCAGGCGGTTCGGCGGACCGCGGAAGCTTCTTCCCCGCCGACCCGACCCGGAGTGGAGGCCACCGAGTGACGGTACGGCGGTCCGGCCCGGTCCCCGGTCGGTTCGGGAGCTTCGGTGGGCGCTACGTCCCCGAGACCCTGATGTCGGCTCTCGAGGAGCTGTCGCGGGCATACGATGCGTTGGCCGCGGATGCGTCCTTTCGCGAAGAGCTTCAGCGGCTGTTCGCCTCGTTCGTCGGACGGCCGACTCCCCTGTATCGTGCCCGGCGGCTGGAGGAGGCCGGGGCGCCGACGCCCCTTTTCCTCAAGAGGGAGGATCTCTGCCATACCGGGGCCCATAAGATCAACAACACTTTGGGCCAAGCCCTGCTGGCCCGACGAATGGGAAAGGAGCGGATCATCGCCGAGACGGGAGCCGGCCAGCACGGCGTGGCCACCGCCACTGCATGTGCCCTTCTCGAGCTGGAGTGCGTGGTGTACATGGGATCCGAGGACGTGAAGCGTCAGGCTCCCAATGTGCAGCGGATGGAGCTCCTGGGGGCCGAGGTCCGACCGGTGGACTCGGGAACCCGCACCCTGAAGGACGCTACGAACGAGGCTATCCGGGATTGGGTGACCCACATCCGGGACACCCACTACATCATCGGCTCCGTGGTGGGACCCGACCCGTTTCCCCGAATGGTGCGGGACTTCCAATCGGTCATAGGACGGGAGGCTCGCCGACAGGTGTGGGAGGAGACTGGAAGGCTTCCGGGGGTGGTGGTGGCTTGTGTGGGGGGAGGATCGAATGCGATGGGGATCTTCCACGAGTTCGTCGGGGAGGAGGGGGTACGCCTGGTGGGGGTGGAGGCGGCGGGAGCGGGGCTGGAGAGCGGACGGCATTCCGCATCCCTGGCCCTCGGAGCGCCGGGCGTCCTCCACGGCTCGCTGAGCTACCTCCTTCAGGACGAACACGGGCAAGTGGCTCCCGCCCATTCGGTGTCGGCGGGCCTCGACTATCCGGGAGTGGGGCCGGAGCACGCCCACCTCAGGGATACGGGCCGGGCCGAGTACGTGTCGGCCACAGACGAAGAGGCCCTGCAGGCCTTCCATCGACTTTCCCGATTGGAAGGGATCGTACCGGCCTTGGAAACCGCCCACGCCCTGGCATATGTCCATCGAGCGGGACGAGAGCTGGCCGAGGGGGGGCCTGTGCTCCTCTGTCTGAGCGGTCGCGGAGACAAGGATCTGGCCCACGTGGCTCGAACGGAAACCGGGCGGGCGTCGGAGGGGGCATGAAGGAAGGTCCGAGGTCTCCGGACGTTCAAGGGGAAAGCGGGCTCCCCGGGCTGGAGGATCCCTCGGCCCTTCCCATGGACGACGTGGTGGAGGTCTTCGCCACCCTCCAGAAGGCCCTCAGGGCCTACCAGCTCTACGATCCGAACAACCCGGTATACAAGCGCTTCGTCTCGAACCTTCGGGACGCGTTCTCCCACGTTTGGGAATCTGTGGAGAAGCTCCACGTGCTGGTGGAGGAGGAACGGCTGATGTGGATGGGGGAAGAGGTCTACTCCCACGGTTCCCGATCCGAGTCCTTGGCCTTCCTCCTCTACAAGGACGGGATACGGGACATCACCCTCTTGCCCGGCTTGGAGGAGGATGAGCTGGAGGAGCTCCTGGAAGTTCTCCATGAGGCCAGGAACGTCCGCCGGGAGGGGGACGACCTGGTGACGATCCTATGGGAACGGGATATGGAGCGGTTCCGCTATTCCCACGTGGAGTACGGGGGGGAAGGGTTCGAGCTGCCCGAAGGCGAGGAACTTGCGGAGGAAGAACTCCAGAACCTGCTGGGAGCGGAGGTGAAGGGGCTTCCGGGAGCTCCGGAGGCCGACGAGCAGGAGGACGGGGAGGAGGCAGCAGAGGAGGGCGAGGCGGGAGGGCAGGCCGCAGGAACGGTCAAGAAGGAGGATTTCAACCCCTCCCTCTACGCCCTGGACCCGGATGAGATGGAGTACCTCCACGAGGAGCTGAAGAAGGAGTGGGCGCGGGACCTGAGGGAAGACGTGCTGTCCGCGCTCTTCGACCGCCTCGAGGAACCGGAGAGCCGGGAGCGCCAGGAGGAGATCGTGGGGATTCTTCGCACCCTCATGCCGAACCTTCTGAGCCGGGGTGCCGTGCGGTCGGCCGCACGAGTGGTGGAGGAGCTGGTGGCGGTTCGGGGACGCGGCGATGTCCTGGACACCGCCGGCTGGGAGGCGGTAGAGGACCTCCTGGTGGAGCTCTCGTCGGAGGAGGTTGTGGGGGAGCTGCTTCGGTCCCTGGAGGATGGGGCCATAGTCCCGGAGCCGGATGATCTGGTCGCTCTCTTCCGCCACCTTCGGATGGGGGCGGTTCCCCCACTCCTTCGAACGGCGGAGGTGGTGGAGGCTCCGGAGCTGACCCGACTCCTGCGGGAGACCGTGGCCGGGATCGCCGAGAACGAGCCGGAGGGTCTCCTGAGGGCCCTGGGCTCTTCGGATCCGCTGGTGGTGGCCGGGGCGGCCGAGGTGGCCGCGGAGATGGGCCTGACGGAGGCAGCCTCCCACTTGGCCCGGCTCATGGAGAGCGACTCGGAGGCGGTTCGGAAGGCCGGGGTGGCCGCGGCTCGTTCGGTCCCCTCTTCCGTCCTGGCGAACGCCGCCCAGAGGGCCCTTTCGGATTCGAGCCGGGAGGTCCGAATCGAAGCGGCTCGGTCCTTGGCCTCGATCGGGTATGGGCCCGCCGCCGCGCGATTGGGAGAAATCGTCACGGGGAAGGAGATCCGGGAAGCGGACATCACGGAAAAGATCGCCGTCTTCGAGGGGTATGGCCGGTTGGGAGGGGGTGAGGCGGTCGCCACCCTGGATCGCCTGTTGAACGGCAAGAGCCTCTTCAGGAGAAAGGAGCCCGCCGAGGTCCGGGCGGCGGCGGCCCTGGCCCTGGGAAAGGTGGGGACCGGTGAGGCCCGGGCGGCGCTGGAAAAAGCGGCCGAGGAGGACGAGCCGGTGGTCCGGAGCGCGGTACGGAGAGCCCTCCAGGGGGAGGAGGCCGGATGAGCCTCAACGAGCGATCGGCCCTGGGCCAGGCCGGAGGGACCCAGCCCCGGATCGGGCTACAGGAGGAGGGAAGGCTGCTTCTCTCCTCCTTCTACTCGGCTGTCCGCGCCCTCAAGCTCTATCCTTTGGAGAACGACGCCGTCCAGCAGGCCCTGGAGGAGCTCCACGTGCGGGTGACCGGTCTGCTCTCCCGGGAGGGGATCGCCGAGCTTCGCGTGGTCGGCGATTTCTTTTTCCTGAACGAGACGCGCCTGCGACTGGACCTGAGCAACTTCTCCACCTTCGGCTCCTTCGCCCGCATCCTTTCCGAGCATCGGATCGGGGAAGTGGCGGTCCTCAGAGGGGTCAAACCCGGGGAGTGGGCACCGTTCCTCTCCCTTCTCCTCCGGAAGCCCGATCCGGACCGGCCGTTCGAGGCCTTCCAGGAACGGTTGGCCGATTCGCCGGTGGAGCACATGGAGCTTCGCCCCGACAACGATGTCCAGGTTCCCGACCTGGAGACGGAGGAGGCGAAGGAGCTAGCCAAGCGGACCTACGCCCAGTCCGTTCAGACGGCGCGGGAGGTGCTCACGGACCTGCGCGTGGGGCGCGCTGTGAACGTTCGGAAGGTGAAGCGGGCCGTTCAGAGCATTGTGGACCAGGTGCTGGCCAACGAGCCTTCCATAATGGCCATGACCACCCTCCGGGAATTCGATGAGTATACGTTCACCCACTCCGTGAACGTCTCGATCTTCAGTGTGATCATCGGTCAGCGGATGGGGCTCAAGAAGCAGGACCTCTACGAACTGGGACTGGGGGCCTTGTTCCACGACATCGGGAAGATGCGCCTGCCGAATGAAGTGGTGAACAAGAGCGGCGAGCTCACCGACGAAGAATGGGCCATCATGAAGGAGCACCCCACCGAGGGGTTGCTGGCCCTCTTCCAGCTCCACGGCTTCGTGGACGTCCCGTACCGGCAGATGCTCATGGCCTACGAGCATCACATGAAGGTGGACTTGACGGGCTATCCCCAAAATACGCGTCCGAGGGAGCCAGGGCTTTTTTCCCGGATCGTTGCGGTGGCGGACGCCTTCGACGCGGGCACCTCCGTACGAAGTTACCAGTACAAGCCGTGGCCTCCCGACGAGGTCTTGAAAGAGATGCGGGACAACCCCCGTCGGGGCTTCGATCCCGTGCTGGTCAAGGCGTTGATAACCGCCACGGGGGTCTACCCTGTGGGGACCGTCGTCGTACTGGACACCATGGAAGTGGGGGTCGTGTCCGAAGCCAACTCCGATCCGGACCACATGCATCAACCGACCGTGAAACTCATCACCGATGGGATGGGGGTGCCCCTTGGGGAGCCGGTCGAGGCCGATCTGCAGGAGGTGGACCCGGAGACCGGAGAGGCCAGGCGAACGGTGATAAAGACGGTGAATCCGGACAAATACGGGATCCGGGTGAGTGATGTCCTCGTCTGACGTTCCGGAACGGGACCCGGGCATCCCTTCCGGGTCTTCGGCCTCCGTCCGGGGGGCTGGAGCTCCCGGGTCCTCCGAAGGCGGAGAGGCGGCCGCGGGTGAAGGGCAAAGCATCGGGGCCGCGTTCAGGTCTCGAATCGAAGCCGGGGGAGCGGCCCTGGTGCCATACGTCTGCGCCGGCTACCCCGACCGGAGGTCCAGCTTGGATCTCCTCCTGGCGGCGTCGGATGCAGGTGCCGACGTTCTGGAGCTCGGAGTACCCTTCAGCGACCCGCTGGCCGACGGCCCCACGATCCAGCGCGCCTCCTTTCGGGCTCTGGAGGGAGGGATGACGGTACGCGGAGCCTTGGAGCTTTTGGAGGAGTTCCGCTCCGTCCGCGAAACACCGGTGGTCCTCTTCACCTACCTGAACCCGATCCTCCGCTTCGGGATCGATGAATTCCTGGAGAGAGCGGTGGAGGTGGGCGCCCAGGGGCTTCTCATCACGGATCTGCCCGTGGGAGGGGACCCCGAGCTGGAGGCCACCATTCGCTCGGGGGGGCTGGATCCCATCCCTTTGGCATCGCCCACCACTCCCCTCGAGCGTGTCGAGCGGCTCTCCCAGGCCGGTCGCGGCTTCCTCTACTACATTTCCCGGACCGGGGTCACGGGTAGGGGCTCGACCCTGTCGGAAGAGTTGGAAGGAGAGCTCGCCCAGGTTCGGCGGCGAAGCCACCTACCGGTGGCGGTGGGCTTCGGGATCGGAAGTCCCGAGGATGTGGCTCGGGTGGCCCCTTGGTCCGATGGAGTCGTGGTGGGAAGCGCTCTGGTGGAGGCCTTGGACAAGGAGGGGGTGGAAGGGGCTCGATCGTTCCTGGACCGGCTGGTGGAGGCCGCGCACACGTCCGGACGGTGACCGATCACTCGTCTCGGAGGCGCTCCTCGAGCTCCGGGTCCGGTTCCACGAAAACGGTCTCCACCCGGTCGGGAGAAACGGCTCCGCGCGGCGCCTTCCGAGGTTTTCGGACGTATTTCCTTCGGGTCCAGTCCACCGGAACGGTGCCGGAGGTTCGGGCCTTGGAGTGGAGAGAGGCCAGGACGGCGGCTTCCGCCAGGTCCCGGGGAGGTGGACTGCCAGGCCCGTCGAAGCGGAGGATTACGTGGGCGCCCTGAGCGTGGCGGGCGTGGAGCCACACGTCGTCCGGGCGGGAGTGGTGGAAGGTGAGGTCGTCGTTCGCTCCCGCTCCCTTTCCCACCCGGATCTCCAGCCCCCCGGTACTCCTGTAGCGACGGTACGGAAGGGTGGGGCCGCCCTCCTCGCCTCGTCCGGCCCGCCGCCGGGGATGCGATGAGGAGAGCTTCGCCCGGCGCCGGGCCTCATCTGCATCCAACGCCCCGTCCTGGACCCCCTCCATGACCTCCAGCAGCTCCTCCAGCTTTCGCTCCTCCTCCCGGACTCGGCCTGGAAGGCGGCTACGGGCCCGCTCGGCCCTCCCTGCCCGATCATAGTAGCGTGAGGCATTTTCGTGGGGGGGAAGGGCCGGATCCAGGGAAACCTGGACCTCCTCTCCATCGAAGTCGGTGAGCTTGGCCTCTTCTGCGCCCCGGGGGATTTGCCCGAAGCGGGCCAGGAGAAGGTCCCCTTTCGCTCGGAGAGGGACGGGGTCGGGCGCCTCCGAAAGCTCCTTTCGGAGGGACGACAACCGCCTGCGGATCCGGTTCGCCTCCTCTTCCAGGGCTTCCATCAACCCCGGAGGAAGGAGCACCGACGGACGGTCCGGCGCGTCCAGCTCTCGGGCCCGGGAGAAGGCGTCGAGGAGGGATTCGGCGCCTTCGTGCTCGTAGCCCGGCGCATCCAGCGGGTGGGGATATGGTTGGGGTCCTCGCGGGGTTCGGATCAGAGTGGGAATCGGAGGGTCCAGGGACCGGAGCCGGAGCCAGAGCTCCCAGCCCTTTTCCAGCTCCCTCTCCACCGAGGTCCCCGATACTTCCTCCATCGCCCGGCCCAGGAGAGGGGCCGCATTCAGGGAGGATGTGTACGCCACGTTTCGAAGCAGGACTCCCTGCCGCTCCTCGGGCGGGGGGGGTAGGAGAAGCCCTTTCCACGTGGACAGGTCGAGGGGCTCCCTTTCCCCCTGTCGGCGGTTGCCGTCCGGTAGGGGAAGGGACGCCCCGGGCCGCCGGGGGGACGGGCCCTTGTCCCGGGGTACCAGAACGTGCCGGATGGTGCGGGTCCCCGTTTCCACCACCACGGCGTTCCAGCGGTTGCCCACCCACTCCACCACCACATCCAAGGAGGGGCCGCGCCCCCGGAGTTTTCGGAGGGAGAGGACGAGGATCCTGTCGTCGGGAACCGAGCGGATGTCCGCTACCTTGGAAGCGAAGGGACGGGCGGCTTCGGGGTGGGCGACCTGCGGGA
>SKSR01000355.1 GCA_007122885.1 Gemmatimonadota bacterium | reverse complement strand
TCCTGTTCTCCTCGGTCGCATCGGTCTTCGGCCACGCGATGCAGAGCAACTACGCTGCCGCCAACGCTTTCCTCGACTCCCTTTCCGCGCATCGACGGGCCCGGGGGCTCCCGGCACACACCGTGAGCTGGGGAGCTGTGGCGGAGGTCGGCTACGTCGCACGCCACGAAGAGGTTGCCCGGTACGTCACGAGGCGGGGGCTACTGGGCTTCTCCCCCGAGGAGGCTCTCAGCGCCCTCGAGGCGATCCTACGTCGTGACAGGCCACATGTGGTCGCCGCTCGCATCGATTGGAGTAAGTTCGCCGAATTCAACCCCTCGCTTGCCGACTCGCCGCGCTTCCTGCCGTTCACCTCCCCTGCCGTGCCGGCCGACGGATCGCAGGCGAACCGTGGTGGGGGGTCGCCCCTCGAGCTGCTCGACGGCGGAGGCCCACGGGAGCGTCGGGAAGCGCTGGAGCGATACGTCGTCCACCGGGTGGCGCGCGTCCTCGGAAGCACGCCTGAAAGGATCGACGCCGACCGGGCCCTAACCGAGCTGGGATTCGACTCGCTCATGGCGGTCGAGCTCACCACCGCGATCAAGTCGGACCTGAACGTGCACCTCCCGTCCGTCAAGGTGCTCCAGGGGGCGAGCTCCGAAGAGCTGGCCCTGGCCATTCTGGACATGCTGTCCGAGGACGGGGACGCCCCGTCGGAGTCAAGCGCAGCCAACGGCTCGTCCGGCCCCCGCAAAGCCGACAGCGCAGGCGAAGCAACCCTGGCTGTGGACAAGGAGGCCGCTCAAAGCGACGCCAAGGCCCCGCCAGGCGAAGGCGACGTGCACGAGGCTTCCGGCTTCGGGGAAGCCGGGGAACGACAGTCGCTGCCGGAGGCCCACCCGCTGTCATTCGAGCAGCGCCGCCTGTGGTTCCTGCATCGCCTGGAGCCCGACAACCCCGCCTACAACATCCCCATCGCCGTCGGTCTCAGCGGGACGCTCGATGTGGAGGCGCTGCAGCGCGGCCTGGACGCGGCCGTGGAGCGTCACGAGGTCCTCCGCGCGACCTTTTTCGAGGTGGACGGTGAGCCCATGCAAACCTTCGGGTCGGCCCGGCGGCTGCCGCTGCCCGTCGTGGACCTCTCCGACGCTCCAGAGCGGGAACGCGATGGCGATCTCCAGCGAAGGGCCACGGAGGTGATCCGCGGCTCCTTCGACTTGGAACGCGGCCCGCTGCTCCGCGCGCAGCTGTTCCGGATCGGAGCCCGGGAGCACGTGTTGCTGTTGGTCGTCCATCACATCGCAAGCGATGCATGGTCACTCAACTGGCTCGCGCGGGAGATCGCGGAGCTCTATGAAGCCTTCTCGTCCGGTCGGCCGGCATCCCTACCGGCTCCGGCGTTCCGCTATATCGATTACGCCTACCAGCAACGCGAGCGGATCGACGAAGAGCTCGTCGCGGACCAGCTCGAGTATTGGACCCACCAGCTCCGCGGTGCCCCGGCCGGGCTGCAGTTGCCGCGGGACGAGCCGGCCGCACGACACACCGCCGGCCCTGGAGCAGGCGGCTCCCCCGGACAGCACGGGGTCGGCCCCGGAGCTCGGGAGCCGAGGGCGGGGCGGACGCCCGGGCGTGGCCGACACGAGCCGTTCGAGCTATCGGCCGAACTGACCGCGTCGCTGGACGAGCTGAGCCGGCACGAGGGGGTCACTCCCTTCATGACCCTGCTGGCCGCCTTCCAAACACTGCTTCATCGCTACACGGGTCAGGACGACCTGTGCGTGGCCACGCCCGTGGCCACCCGCGAGCCGGGGACCGAGTCGGTGGTGGGCTGCTTCATGAACACGCTGGTCCTCCGCGGCGACCTCTCGGGCGATCCTACATTTCGCGAGCTCCTCGAACGCACCGGCCACACAACCGTGAAGGCTTTCCAGCACCAGGAAGTGCCGTTCGAGCGGGTCGTCAACGCCGTACGCCCTGAACCGGCCTCAGGGGGCACACCGCTGTTCGAGGCCATGCTCGTGCTCCACAGCACGCGGCTTCCGGAGGTGAGCGTGGCGGGCCTCGACCTGCGCCCCGTGCAGGTGGAGAGCGGGACGGCGGTGGCCGACCTCGTCCTGGTGCTCGACCCCGGGGACGGGCTGACCGGGATGCTCGAGTACAACGCCGACCGTTTTCACCCCGAGACCGCACGGCGGATGCTTTCGCACCTGCGGATCCTGCTCGAGGGGATCGTTGCGGAGCCCGATCACCGGCTCTCCGAGCTGCCGATCATCAGCGCGGCGGAGCGGGACAAGGTGGTCTCGGAGTGGAACGAAACGGCCGTAGACCTCGGCGAGCCGAGGTGCCTCCATCACCTCGTGGAGGCCCAGGCCCGCGCGACTCCGGAGGCCGTTGCCGTGGCCACCGACAACGGCACGCTCACCTACCGGGAGCTCGACCAGAAAGCCAACGGCCTCGCCCACCGCCTTCACCGCCTCGGCACGGGACCGGAGACCGTGGTGGGCGTCTGCATGGACCGCTCGTTCGACGCGATCGTCGCCGTTCTCGCGGTGCTCAAGGCTGGCGGGGCCTACCTGCCGATGGACCCCACCCATCCTCCCAGCCGGTTGCGCTTCCAGCTCGAGGACGCTCGGCCCGGCGCGGTTCTCACCCAGGAGCGGCACCTCGACTCCCTACCCGCGGACCTCGCGCCCGGGGTGGCCGTCGACAGGGACCTGGAGACGAGCGCCGCCGACCGCCCGGGCCGGTCCACTGCCGACGCCGGTGCGCACGCTCATGATGCCGAGACCATCGGGGGGACACCCCTCCCCAGCCCCGCCTCGAACCCACCGACGTCCGGGGTGAGTCCCCGCAATCTGGCCTGCGTCCTCTACACATCGGGCTCGTCGGGTCAGCCCAAGGGGGTGATGGTCGAGCACCGGGCGATCTGGAACCACCTCCGCTGGCGGCAGCACTGCTTCCCGCTGGACGAGGCCGACGCCATCCTGCAGCGCACCCCGCTCACCTTCGATCCGTCCGTGTGGGAGCTCTTCGGGCCGCTTTCGGCCGGCGCCCGGGTCGTGCTTCCCGATCCGGACAGCGAGCGGGATCCCGCAGCGCTTCTGCGGCTCACTGCCGATGCCAAGGTCACCGTCCTGCAGGTCGTGCCGTCCCTGCTCGACGCGCTATTGGAGGAGCCGGAGCTCGACCGCTGCGAGTCCCTCCGACACGTCTTCTGCGGAGGGGAACCGCTGTCGGCGGAGCTCCAGGAGCGCTTCTTCTCTCGGGTGTCCGCGGACCTGCACCACGTCTACGGCCCCACCGAGGCGGCCATCGAAACGACCCACTGGCGCTGCGTGCCCGGTGCGAGCTCGGACATCGTTCCCATCGGCCGCCCCATCGCCAACGCAACCGTCCATATCCTCGACGAGAACCTGCAACCCGTTCCCGTCGGAGTGGCTGGCGAGCTTTGCATTGGCGGCGCCGGCCTGGCCCGCGGCTTTCTGGGCCAACCGGAGCTCACGCGACAGCGGTTCGTTCCTCATCCGTACAGCAACCGGGCCGATGCGCGGCTGTATCTCAGCGGGGACCGTGCTCGCTGGCGTGCGGACGGAACCATCGAGTTCCTCGGCCGGCTCGACCGGCAGATCAAGGTGCGCGGCTTCCGCGTCGAGCCCGAAGAGATCGAGGTGGTGCTGGCCGAGCACCCGATGGTCCGAGAGGCGGCGGTCGTTCCCTCCGAGGTCGTGACCTCCGAAACCCCGTCGCCGGGAGACGGCGATTTGGTGGCCTTCGTCGCCGGCAACCCGGAGCCGGACGTTGCCGCGCTCCGGCGCCACGCCGAGGACCGACTGCCCGGCTACATGGTGCCGGGCGCCTTCGTAGCGTGCGACTCCCTGCCCCGCACACTGAGTGGGAAGGTGGACCGGGACCATCTGGCCCGCGAGGCGCGTCACGCACATGGGCGGGGGCCCGAGCCCGCCGTGCCCTCGAACACCCTTGTTCCCGACCAACGCTCAGGTTGGAGCTACGGTGTGGGCGGGGATGGAGGTGTGGCCCCGCGCGACCCCGTGGAGCTGAGGCTCGTGCGGCTCTGGGAGGAGCTCCTCCCCGGCCGCCCGATCGGTGTGACCGACGACTTCTTCGACCTGGGAGGGCATTCGCTTCTGGCTATGCGCGCGATCGCCCGCATCCGGGACTCCTTCGGCGTCGAACTGCCCGTTTCCGGCCTGATCCAGGAGCGCACGATCGAACGCCTAGCGCTCCGGTTGCAGGAGGAGGGCGAACCTCGCTCACCGCTTGTCGCCGTCCAGCCTCGTGGCGAATGGCGTCCGTTCGTGTGCGTACATCCGGTCGGTGGGACGGTGTTCTGCTACGTCGAGCTGGCCCGTGCCCTGGGGCCCGCCCGGCCTTTCTACGCTCTCGAATCGGTCGGGCTGCGAGAAGGTGAAGAGCCCCATGGGCGGGTCGAAGATATGGCGCAGACCTATATCGAGGCCCTTCGCGGGCTCCAGCCGAGGGGGCCCTATCGTCTCGGCGGCTGGTCCATGGGCGGGGTGATCGCCTACGAGATGGCCCGACAGCTCGAGGCCGCCGGTCAGGAGGTGGATCTTCTGGCCGTTCTGGATGCCCAGCCGGCGGCCGAGGCTGGAACGGATCGTGAGACCACTGAGACGGCAATCCTGCGCGGCTTCGCGCGCGATCTCGGCCTCCCCCCGGACGAGTTCGTCCCTGCGGTGGAGCATTCCCGGGAGCTCGATCTGGAACAGGAGCTCGCGCGCGTGCTGGAGAAAGCGCGGAGAGCGAACCTCGTGCCGCCGAGCACGGATCTGTCCGCTCTGCGACGTCAACTCAGGGTGTTCACCCATAACCTGAGCGCCATGCGCAACTACGCCCCACAGCCCTATCCGGGGCGGCTCACCCTCATCGAGGCACGGGAAGGCCGCGGGGCAATGGGCGAAGCAGGCGCCGCCGCTTGGCACGGGCTGGCCGCAGGAGGAGTGTCGCGGTGGACGGTCGACGGAGACCACTACACGATGCTTCGGCAGCCCAATGTCGCGGTGCTGGCCGATCAGCTCGCCGCGTGCCTGGACGAGGTGGAGGCGGTGTCGCGATGACTGGGGCCTTCTCGTCACCCGGAGAGACGGTGGCCGTTGCACGGTCGGCGGACCCGACCAACCCGGCCGATCGGCGGGATGATCGGAAAACCCGGGGTCCGGAGCGGGGAGAGGGATCTCCGTGGGTCCTGCGTGTCCCGGACGTATCGGTCTGGTGGGTGGACCTGGACGACGCTGCCTGGCCGGTCCAGCACCTCGAAGCCAGCCTGTCGCCCGCCGAGCGCCGGCGAGCCGGCGCGTTCGCCTTCCCGCAGGACCGACGCCGGTTCGTCGTTCGCCGTGGCATTTTGCGCCTGCTCCTTTCCAAGTACCTGGGCTGTCTCCCCTCTTCTGTCTGCTTTTCCTACGGACCGGCCGGCAAGCCCGAGCTCGCCCTCCCCGCCGGCGTAACGCCAATTCGGTTTAATTGCTCACACTCCCACGGCCTGGCCGTGCAGGTCTTCGCCCGGGGACGGCGGGTCGGGATCGATCTGGAAGCCGTACGCCACCTTCCCGAGGCTGAGGCCATCGCAGCACAGTGTTTCTCACCGCGCGAGCATTCCGAGCTTGCCGGACTCCGGGGCCGCCGGCTGGAAGAGGCCGTCCTGCGCGGCTGGACGATGAAGGAGGCCTACGTGAAGGCGATCGGCGAGGGGCTTGGGAAGGCGCTCGAGGAGGTCGAGGTTGCGGCCGCTCCCGGTGAGATTCCGGCTCTCCGAGCAATCAGCGGCGACTCTGGGACGGCTGCCAAGTGGACGCTGCAGGCCCTTTCGCCGGGACCGGGCTATGTGGCCGCATTGGTCGTGGAGGGCCAAGCCTATGAGCTGAGTGGCCGCACAGCCGAGGAGACGGCGAGTGATCACGGGCTCCCGAGGCGGTGGGTTGCAGGACCCGGGCTCGTGTAGCGACGCGTCGCTACGACGCTGGGAAGCGGACCGGAAAGCCGGCCCCCGACGCTTACGGACGGGCCGACAAGCCGGCGGACTTTCCCTACACGATCGCGGGCTACGCCTCCCACCTCGGACAGGCCCTGGAGCGACTCGAAGTGGAGCGGGCCCACCTGGTCCTCCACGACTTCGGGGGGCCGTGGGGACCCCGCCTGGGGAGCCGCCAATCCGGAGCGGTTCGCCAGCGCCACCCTCATCAAGACAGGGATTCTCCGGCTCTACCGGGCCACGGATCTGGGGGCCATGGACGATCTGGCCAGGGCCCTCGAGCCCTTGAGGCGGCCGGCCCTGGTCATATGGGGCCGCCACGACCCGTACCTCCCGGTGGCCTACGCGGAACGCCAGAGGGAGGTCTTCCCCGAGGCCGAAGTGGTCGTTCTGGACGGGAGCGGCCACTGGCCCTTCGTGGACGAGCCCGAGGAGGTGGCCGGGGCCTTGACTCCCTTCCTCGAGCGGGTCATGGGCCCCTCGTTCCGCGCCTGGACTGGATTTTCATGCTCTCATCCCTCCTAACCGACCCCTTCCGCGAGCCACCGCAGGGCCCGAAGACCAGGAAGAAAGAAATAGGCGCCGCCCCGGTTCGTGACGAACCGGGGCAGAGGGAGGGTCCGGTCCTGGACCGGTCCTCGGGGGAAGGTCATGACCCCGGGGGCGTGCCCGGCCCGTCCGGGAGCCGGTGGGGTGCCGGGCGGATCACCGGGGCCCGGCATTCGTCCGATCAATGGGTCGGGGTTGTCATGGAGCCCGTTGAAGCTAGGGTTGTTACACCACGCCTGCTGGACGAACTCGAACTGGCGGTGGATCCCCGCCTCCACGCTCAGGAAGTGGAGTCCCCGGAGCTCACCATCGTCCCGAAGGGCCCGGAGGAAGGGGCCCAGCTCCGGAGCCGGCTCCAGAAGTCGGCTCGGATCGAAGAGGGGGCGACCGAACACGCGACCCCGTCGGAGGATCCGGTGGGCCCGGGACATGCGCAGAGAGGCCTCCGCACCGTAGGGATGAATGACGTCCCGGGGGTTCGTGCGCCGGACGTGCGCACCCAGAGGGCACCGGTTGCCCTGGGGGTCATCGCCGTACAGAAAGTCGTCCTCCGTGGCCAGTGAGGGGTCATCGCCTTCCGGGGCGAGCTCCAAAGGGGCTCCTCCCGGCCAACGACCCACACAGAGGGAGGCGATGCGGAGGGCGGGCTCGGGCCCCGGGCCCCCTCCCCTGCGGTCCGCCTCCTGGACCATGAACCGCCAGAAGCCGGCCACATCCTGAGCCAGCTTCCTGTACACCAGATAGCTCCCGTGACGACCCAGATCCCGGAGGGGTCGATCTCGGTGGTGGGGGTTCTCCGAGGGGGGGAGGATCTCCTGCGGGTCCAGCTCGGCGGGGACCACTGGCGGCGGTGGGATAACCCCGTAGTGATTCGGGTATCCCAGAACGAACTCGCCGGTGGGAACCCCATCCCCGTGAAATCCCTGGACCCGGGGCTGCGCCATTCCGTCCCGGAAGCCGAAGGGCTCCACGTGCCCCGGCCAGATCCCCCCTTCCTGGCGGCCATCGGGAACGAGGGCGACTCCGTCTCGGGTCCCGTCCAGACCCTCCAGCCCCTCCTCCACCCGGGTTCCCAGCTCCTCCTCCGTCCTCCCGTGTAGGATGAGGGCGCCGTGAACCGGCGGCGTCGTCGGTCCCCCGAGCTCAAATCGCTCCGGCGCCTCGGCTCCCACATCCCCCAGGCTCCGGGCTCGCTCCGGATGGGCCATCCCTTCCTGAAACTCGGGAGCGAACGTGCAGACCACCTGCGTCGGGACCTCCAGCGCGCGGAGGCCCGCGGCGGTGAGCCCGAGGTTCAGGGCGCGACCCGGCTTGATCCGGCGACCGTCGGGACCCTCGGGCCAGGGAGCGGCGGTGGTGATCTCCTGGACCCGCCCTGCCAACCACTCCCTCCCCCGAGCCGGGTCCCGCACCTGGAAGAACAGGTACGCGGCGCAGGGAAGATGCCCGTAGCCGGAGGCCACGATCCCCTGGATGTCGGACCGGGCCTCGGAGGGCAGGAGGACCGAAGAGGTCATCCCTGGGCCTCCGACACATGGGCCGGGAGTCGACGGGCGAGCTCACGGTTGGAGAGGATGTTCTGGGTGGTCGTCCCCGGATAGGCGCTGTAGAAGATCCGCGCCGGTACCTGATGGTTCCGGAGGAAGGCCTTGAATGCCGGAACATCACGGGCCCCGTCGGGAGGCGCGTCGGTGGCTCCACCCCAGATGGCGTCCAGGCCCGACAGGATCATCTCGGCGAACTCGTCGATGTAGTTTTCCCAGGTACCGTCGTAGTAGCTCAACATGAGGAGTCGCCGCCCATCGTCCACGATGACCCACCGGACGAAGTGGATCGTGCGGATGCCGGTGAGGGAGCCGGGGGGTGAGAGCCGCTTCGCCAGGGAGTCGATGGCCGCCATGACGGCACCGAGGCTGCGGAGGGATTCCGGTTCGACGCCGGTCAGGAGGGTGAGCTGATTCTGGGCCACCGCGTCCTCCCGGTGGGACGGTGGCAGCTTCTCAGAGTCCCGTCCCCGGGTGGGCTCGACCTCCCGGACCGACGGACACCGGTCCGGCGGGAGTGAGGAGTGGTTGGAGGCCATGGGCGGAATTCGGTTCCGCACCAACCGGTTGAAGATCCGTACCGCGCGGTAGCGATCGAGGGTGCCCAGGATCTGGAGGGTGGACGTCCAGACCGTCACCGGCCCGAACCGAACCACGGCCCGGACGATGTCCCATCCCAGGGGAAGGGCGCGAACGAGTCGCAGCAGCGTGGTCCCTCCTCTACGGATGAGGCCCAGGAGGAGGCGGAAAGGCCGTCTCCCACTTCGCCGCGCCTGGGCCAGCCATTCCTCCACCTGAGCCGGCCCCGCCACCGGGTCGGCGTCCACCAGGGCGTCCACCTTCCGACGAAGGGCCAGGTCCCGTTGGACCGCTTCCACCGAGCCGTCCCTGAAGGCGATGTAGAAGGCATGGGGTGCGCGTCGGTGGGTCCGGACGAAACCCGGGAAACCGTCTGTCCCGGTGTAGCCCTCGCAGTGGCTCCAGAGCCGGTCGGGATCCGTGACGATCCCCGCGAGCTCCCGGATGTGCTCCTGCAGGCCCCCATCGAAGGTGGCGGCATAGAGCAGGCGATGGCGATTCGGACCGCGGTCCGGATCGGGAACCAGGGCGAATCGGGCGAAATGGATCCGGGGGCTGCGCTCGAAGTGGATGTGGAAGGCGCCGGGGTCCTCCTCCAAGCGGCGGCCCCGCACATCGTCCCCCACACCCTGAAGGAGCTCGGCCAGATCCCCTTCCCGGCCGGAGCGGATCGGGGCGAGAAGGATGAGGCTTCCGGGAGGCATGGCATCCGGGCAAGGAGGCGACTTCACGCCAACGTACTGCCCGTGCCCCAACCGAACCAGGTGCCGGTCTCGGGCTATCCGCTCATCCGCCCGAAGCGGACTCCCAGGGCTTTCCCCAAGCCGCCACCAAGCTCTGAACTGGTGTGTCCGTGGACAGCGATCGGGAGCTCTCGGCTGATGCCATCGCTCGGCCTCTTAACGACAGATCCGCCAGCGGCCCATGTCGAAATGGAAATGGTCGACGTGGGCTGGGTTGTAGTCCGGCCCCAGCACGGCGCGAAACAGCTGGCACGCTCCGTCACGCACCTCGCGTAGAAAGGCCTGCTCGTCCGCGGGCCCATCCCAGCCGTCGAGCACGGTGACCGTCCGTCCATCCTCGAGGTGTACGCCCCCGATGTCGATGGCGTTGGCTAGAAGGCCGTTGAAAAAAGCATCATTTCGGCTCGCCATTTTGGGTTGCGACACGTAGGTTTCATCGAGCAATCAGGCCGCCTTTAGCAAGGTAGAGATCTGCGGATGCTGGG